>DATLVL010000001.1:0-3519 GCA_035577525.1 Gemmatimonadales bacterium
GAGCATGCTGGTCGGATTCCTGACGGCGTTCGGCATGTTCGGGTCGATCCTGTTCACGCCGCTCGTGTTCCAGGGCGTGCTCGGGATCAGCGCCACCAACTCGGGCGCCCTGATCACGCCGATGATGTTCGGGCTGCTGGCCGCCAGCACCCTGACCGGGTTCGTGATGCGGCGGATCAAGTACTACCGCTACCTCGGGACGCTCGGCGTCGGGGTGATGATCTTCGGGATGTGGCTGCTGTCGCAGATCACGCCTGCTTCGGCCCAGTGGAACGTGGTCGCCGACCTGATCGTGGTCGGTCTCGGCATCGGCACCACGTTCCCGCTCTACCTGACGGCCGTGCAGGTCGCCCTTCCGCGCCAGTACCTCGGCGTCGCCTCGAGCCAGATCCAGTTCTGGCGCAACCTGGGCGGCACCGTCGGCAGCGCCATCCTGGGCGCCGTGCTGGCCAACCGCCTCCCGACCTACCTCACGACGCGAGTCGCCGCGCTCAACCTGCCGCCTCAGGTTGTCAACAGCCTGCCCAAAGGCGGGAGCGCGAACTCGATCCTGGACCCGACGCTGCTGGCCAAGCTGCCCCCTGCGTTCGTCCACGCCATCCGCCTGGCCCTCTCGGACACCCTGCACGACATCTACTTCTTCGCGGGAGCGATCCTGGTCATCGCCCTGATCTCGACCGTGTTCCTGAAAGAGGTGCCGCTGACCGGTGACCGGGCCGAAAACGGCTTCGACGAGGCGCCCGTCATCGTGGACGAGGAGGAGCGGGAGGCGGCTTCGGTCTCGGCCTAGCCTCCAAAGCGCCTTCTCCAAACTCGCTTCCAGCGCATTACAATCGCCACCGCAACGCTGGAGGGGTAGACCGGCCTTTTCCGTCCGGGCCTCAAGCGAGATAACTAGGGGAGGCCAGACGGTGAGTTTCGTGGATCGTACCTTGACGTGTCGCGACTGCGGTCGGGAGTTTCTGTTCACGGCTGGGGAACAGGAGTTCTACCAGTCGCGCGGGCTTCAGAACGAGCCGCGGCGCTGCCCGGAGTGCCGGGCGGCCCGCAGGACGACTGAAGGCAACGGCCGGTCGCGGGTCATGCACGACGTGATCTGCTCGAACTGCGGGAAGCAGACACAGGTGCCGTTCGTGCCGACGGGCGCGAGGCCTGTCTACTGTCTCGACTGCTTTCAGACGGCAGGGCGCCGCTAGCGCCGGGCCAACAGGCTGCAGGAGAGGGGGCCTCGCTCGGGGCTCCCTCTCTTTTTTATGAGGTGATGATCACCGCCATCTGCTCGAAGGTCGCGTAGGCAGCCTCGAACTGCGCCTTCGAGTGCCAGTGCTGGCCGAACCAGGGGTCGTTGATCAGAACGGCGTCCGGCCGCACGCCGATCACCGTCACGGCGTGCTCTGTGAGCGTGTACGAAACTGTGGCCCCGTCGTAGGCCGTGTACTGCTTCAGGGCCACCGTGCGGTAGGTGTTGCTGATCCAGGCCACGACCGGGTGCCCGTCGAGCACCGCGTCGTAGACCTCTGAGGGTGCGATCGGCGAGCCGTACAGGCCGCCGCCCTTGGCGACGACGTTGGCGCCGGCAAGCAGGGCGGCGTACGCCACCGGCTGGTCGTACACGCCATACCCGGTGTAGCGCTCGATGTGGCCGTCCGGGTTGCCGACGAAGCCCTGCGCGGGATCGCCCCAGGCGATGAGGTGGCCGCCGGAGTCGAAGCGGGCTGGTCGCGGATCGCTCGTCATGTCGCCGATCAGGGTCATCTCGTCGACGTCTATGCCCTCGTAGGCGAGCGCCATCTTCAACGCCGCAGCCTCGCACGTCAGGTTGTGCTCCTGGTAGTGGATCTTGACGTCGAGCACGCGCTCCGTAGGACGAGAAGGCGGAGCTGACGGCGCCACCGGTGAAACGACCGCCGGCACGACGGTGGGCGGCGCGGCCGCCCGGGCGGCGGCTGGGCCGCACGCGGCCACGACGAGGATCAAGGCCATCAACCCGGCCATGGTGCGATTGGCCATCGATTGAAATAACGCCCGAGCGGGCCCGCCGGCTACGCCAGGGCGATCGGGCGGACGGGCGAGCCGGTGGCGCCGCGCATCTTGAGCGGCAGGCAGACGAACGCGAACTCGTGCACTTTGGCGGCGGCAAGCTCCTCGAGGTTCAGGTTCTCGATGATCGGGATGCCGGCGCGCACGAGCAGGAGGATGTGGCCCGGGAGCGTCACACCCAGGTCCGGGTCCTTCGGACCCATCACGTCCCACGCCATGTTGTCCGCTCCGACCGCGCTGACCTTTTTGTCGATGAGCCAGGTCGAGCCGGCGGCGCTCACACCGGCCCCGCGCAGGTACTCGGCGGGATCGGACCAGAGCGCTCCGTAGCCGGTGCGGATGAGCACCGTGTCCCCGGCGCGGATCTCGACGCGGGCGGCCTTCGCGGCGCGCTCCAGCTCGTCGACCGTGATCGAGTGCTCAGGCGCGAGGCGTTTTGCGCCGGCGACGTCGAGGAGCACGCCGCGAGTCACCAGCGGCGCCATCGTGTCGATGCCGAGGACGCGGAATCCGACCGAGGTCTGGACCCCTTCGTCCACGTGTACGCCGCCGTACAGGGTCAGGTTCTCCGCCTGGTGGGCCAGCGCATCGATGTGGGTGCCGGAGTGGTCGGGCATGACGACGATGCCGGACGCGCCGGTGCGCGCCTCCCCCGCGCCCCGTGCGTGGTGGCGGTGCAGGAAGTAGTTGAAACCGGGCATGTGCGCCGGGTGCGACGGGGCGCCGGCGTAGCGAAGCTGCTCGAGGTCGAAGACGCGGGCGGCGCCGAGAGCTTCTAGGATGCCCGCCACTATTCGCGGTAGCGGTAGACGATGCGGCCGCGCGTCAGGTCGTACGGCGACAGCTCGACGCGGATGCGGTCGCCTGGCGTGATGCGGATGAAGTAGCGGCGCATGCGTCCGGCCGCGTAGGCGATCAGCTTGTGGCCGCCTTCGAGCTCCACCTCGAACATCGCGTTGGGCAGCGCCTGCGCGACCACGGCGTCCATCACGACCGCCTGCTCCTTCTGGCCGCCGTCGTCCTTCTCCGGCTTGCTCGCCTTCGGCGGGCGCCTCGGACCCCTGCGCTGGCTCTTGAACTTTCCCAAGACTCGTGAAGTCTAGTGGGGCCGGGCGGCGGAGACGAGCTGCGCCTCGATCGCGGCCACCACGTCGGGACGCACGAGGCCGGCGGCGGCCAGCCTGCGCAGTGTCTCCAGCCAGCGCGCGTTCTTGCGCATCGCTTCGGCGATGAGGACGCATCCGCCGGCGACGTCTCCGGCAGACGCCATCGTGACGCCGGTCATGAAGCGAAGCTCGATCATCTCCGGCGCGATGGCGAGGGCCTCCTGCAGCTTGGCGACCGCCCCGGTCATGTCGCCTTTCTCCTCCAGGGGGTCCGCGTCGCCCGCCGTCATGTAAGCGCGCTTGATTCGGAGCAGCCGGCGCAGCTCCGCCAGCGGCTCGGCCGCGTCCTCCACGCGAAGGTCGATGATCCGGT
>DATLVL010000002.1:0-2008 GCA_035577525.1 Gemmatimonadales bacterium
CGCCGCCCGTCATCCCTCCCGCCACTTCGAGGGCGCCGAGCAGCTTTCCCGGCAACGGGGTCGTCAGGCGCGTCGTGAGGCTGGTACGGGCGTAGTCGAACGTGCCGAGGGCGGCATCCATCGTCCACTCCGCACCGATCGTGACGCCGCGCGTGGAAACGCCGTGCGCGCCGCGCAGCGTGAGCGCCGCGCCGAATTCTCGTGCCGTATCGGCTGTGATATTGCTGTCGAACAGGTGATTCGAATGAAACAGGTGCGGCAGCGAAACGTCCGTTTCCTTCATTGCCGGGCGCTGCCACTCGGCGTAGAAGCGCAGCTGATAGCTCTGTGCTTCCGTGGCGGCCGGCTTGAGCAGGACTTCCCCACCCCAGCTGCGATAGTACACACCGTCGTCGCGACCGAGCACGAGTGCACCGATCGAGTTGCCGATGCCGAACGGCTTCGCCTCGGGATTCGCGGCCGCGAGACGCCGATACCCCGCGATGCGCAGCGCTACGTTGGGCGACTCGCGCCCGACGCCCAGCTCCGCGTTGGGCCAGCGGTCGCCCGATCCGAGCCGCGCCGCGGCGTTCGCGGTGAGCCGCCCGAAATCGAAGTCGACACGCGCGCCCACCGACAGCGCCTCGACGCGGTTGTAGCGAATCAATCCCGCACCGCCGGGACCGAGGCGCAGCGTCGGCGCATGAGCGTGCCACGGCGTCTGGGGCAGCATGCCGATGGCCTTCCCGAGATCCTCCACTTCGCCCGCCGACATGAACGGCGTCTGGTCGTCGAAGGAGTGCGGCAAATCGGCGCTGGTGAGCAGGCTCGCCGTGTCGTCGGGGACGAGGACGACTGCCGTGCGGCAGCGCCGCCGCGTGCAGCGGCACGACGCCCGTCCCCGACAGGCTTCGATGGCAGCGGAATCGGGAGGCGCATCCGTCACGACGCTGTCGCCCGCCGCAGGCGGCGGACCCGCGGTCACGTCGTAATCGGTGTAGGCGCGCTCATAGCGAAACGGCGCCGAGAGCCAGGTGCCGGCCGTGGCGACGGCGTCGAAGGCGAGCAGATGCGGCAGCCACCACTTTCCTTCGAGCAGCGCGAACTCCACGGTGATGTAGCGCACCTCTCCCTTGATCGGCTTCAGGAAGCCGGGGATGTCCTTGACATCGTTCTTGTCGTCGGAGTCGTTGAGGTCCCGTTCCAGGTCCCAGGCTCGCGCCGGGCGAAACACGGCGCGCACCAGCGCTACGTGCTCCTGCTCCAGCCAGAACGAGCCGGCCAACAGATGAAAGTCGTCGCGCCGTGGGATAATGCGCAGCTCGATGACCCGGATCGTGCGCCCATCCGGCAACGTGAGCGTCGTCGTATCGCCCGACTGGAAGCGGTAGCGCGACTCGCTCCCCAGCGCGATCGGATCGTAGACAAACTCCGAGTCGCCGATCCCCACCGCCAGACGCTCCTCGCCGGGCTTGCCGATCTCGAAACCCAGGTCGGGGGCATCGGTCTCGAGGTCTTCGGGGAGTCGCGTTCCGGCATACGCCACCGGGATCGCCTCGCGGGCGCCGAGCATCGTCACGGTGTCGGGGCCGAACTTGTGCCAGGCGAAGCGCGCGGCCAGCTCGCGCTGATAGAAGGTGCGGTCGCGCCGCAGCGCCCGGAGCCCGAGCGAGATCCGCTCGGTCACGCGCACGTGGTAATCGGTGATGAGCTGCTCGGCGCTGGCGCGCCGCTCGCGGGCGCGGCGCACGAGATCGCGCGCCCCGGGGTCCAAGTAGGCGGACGAGTCCTGCGGAACGGCTGCCTGGAAGGCGAACAGCAGTGCTACGGGGAGCATCCGCCCAACATACGCCCCCCGGCAATGGAAGTTTCGAGAACTACGTAGACCCCCGTAGATTCTCAGGACCAATGGCCACTCTCCCCGCACCCGGTCAGCGCCTGCGACAGGCATGGGCACGGCTCTCGCCTTTGCCGGGGGGAAAGTGGCTGTTCAGCCGCCTGCTCGGCCGGATCGCCCCCTACAGCGGCT
>DATLVL010000003.1:0-2953 GCA_035577525.1 Gemmatimonadales bacterium
TGACCCCCGCCATGGTGTGGGATCGGGTCGACGCCGTCGTGCGGGCCCAGGGACAGCCGCTGCTCGGCCAGGAGCTCATCGCCCAGTACACCGCGTACGCGCTGGCGCGAAATGCCGGGTCGATCGTCGTACTGGAAGGCAATGGCGCCGATGAGCTGCTCGCCGGAATGCCCGGGTACGCGAGCGCGTATCTGCGCGATCTCCTGTACGCCGGGCAGGTTGCGGAGCTGGTGCGCGAGACCCGGGCCACCGCGCGGCGCACGCGCTCCTCGATCTCCCGCGTCCTCGCGGCGTCCCTCGCTCGCCGTCCGCGCTGGTTGCGGCGGGAGCGCTCCTATCCGTGGCTCGAGCCTGCCCCGCAGTCGGCCGAGCCGCTCGAGGAGAGTGACGATCCCTCGCCGTTGAACCAGTACCTCTTCACGCTCGTGCGCCACACCAATCTGCCGGCGGTACTGCTCTCCCAGGACCGCAGCGCGATGGCCCACGGTGTCGAATCGCGGGTGCCGTTCCTCGATCATCGCGTAGTCGAGTACTGCTTTCGTCTCCCCGCCTCGTACAAGGTCCATCGCGGTGTGCGCAAACGCATTCTGCTCGACGCGGCGCGCGGTGTCGTGCCCGACCTCGTGCTGCGGCGCACCGACAAGAAGACGTTCATCTCCAAGGACAGCTGGATGCCGCTGCGACGCGACTACGGTCCCGCCCTCGCCGACATGGCTCGCAGCAAGTCGCTCGTCGAGTCGGCGGGGGTGCGCGGCCCAGCGATGGCGGCGTTCGTGGACGATTATCTCGCCGGCCGGCACGACGACAGGATGGCGGTGTGGCGTCTCTATACCGCCTGGCGCTGGCACGAAGCCTTTCATCCCGCCTGAGCGGTGCTGCGAGTCGCCTTTTTCGGTACCGACGGGGAATTCTCCTGTCGCTCGCTCGAGGCGATCGCGGCCCGACATGCCGTGGTTACGATCGTCGCGCCCGCGGCGCCGCGCCGCCGGCTCCCCGCTCTGATGCGGGCACTCCTGGGCCGGCCGGCGTTTTCGCTCTCTCGGCTGGCCGGGGTGCACGAGGCGTTGATGCAACGCGTGTCATCGAGAGGCGACGGGGCGGCACGCGCAGCCGTCGTCGAGACCCGCGCCGACGTGATCTGCATCGCGGGGTATCCCTGGCTCCTGCCCGCCGATCTTTTCCGGCTGCCGCCGCTCGGCGCGATCAATCTTCACGGGTCGCTGTTGCCGCGGCATCGCGGCATCCTGCCGCTGTTCTGGATTTACTATCACGACGACCGTGACACCGGGGTCACCGTGCACCGCGTTAGCGATCAGGCCGACGCCGGCGCGATCCTGGGGCAGGACACCTACCCATTGCCTCGTGCTCTGCCGGTGGATCGGCTCAATTCGCTCAACGCGGAACGGGGTGGGGCGCTGCTGGCGACCACTCTGGACTCACTGGAGCGAGGAGGAGTCGAGGACCGTCCCCAGGATGAGCGGTTTGCCACTCCGGCGCCCCGCATCGCGCCAGGCACCCGGATGGTGGACTTTGCGCATTGGGGGGCTGAACGGGTCTGGCACTTTCTCGCCGGGCTCTATCCGCGTTTCCGCGAACCGCTCGCCACCGGCGCCGGGGAGCCGGTGACCTATCGAGGCGTCCGCGGTTTTCAGCTGGTGAGTCACGATCGCGCGAGCGGGTACGTTGAGAAATCGTCGCACGGTTGGTCGCTGTTCTGTCGCGATGGGATCGTCGAGCTATGGTGACCGACGTCGTCGCGCTGGTATGCTTTGCCGGCTTTCTCGTCGGCGCGCTGGTGCTGTGCGGCCGCCGTCCTCCCGGCCTGGCGACCTGGCAGCGCAAGTCGCGGGTGAGCCTGTTCCTCGTCTACACGCTCGGCGCGAGCTTCGGGGCGGGTCTCGCCCAACACGATATCTGGCCCTTCGTGGCCTGGCCGCTCGTCGCGGCGCGGCTCCCTGCCACCGTCACCGAGCCCCGCGTGGTGGCGGTCGACGACCGAGGCGCCGAGTACGACATCGACTACCGCGCCTGGTGGCCGCTGAGCTTCGACGAGCTGACCGGATGGATGAATCAGGACTTCCTGACGCTGCCGGCGGATACGCAGGATCGGGTCGCCCGCTTCCTCGTGGCCAAAGCCGACTCCGCGCGCCGCGCGGCGGGGCTCGGTGAAGGTGTCGGGCATTACGGCCGGTTTCTAGGGCCCTTCGCGGCGCCGCTCTTCCTGTTGCACCCGAAGATCTGGTCCGATTCGACCCAGGTACCGAGTGAGTCGTTCGTCGGGTTGCGGTTCTATCAGGAGTCGTGGAATCTCGAGACGCACGCCGCGGGAAGCTCAGCGGTGCGTCGCCGCCTGGTCTACCAGTTTCCGGCTGCGCCATGAGATTGCACCGCCACATCATCTGGGAGTGGTGGGACCGCTTCTGGTTCGCGCCCGGCTCGGCGCGTAACCTGGCAGCGGCGCGCATCGTCATCGCCGTGCACGCCCTGTGGATTGTGTTGTCGCGCGACTACGGCGGCGTCTCGGGACTGCCAGCAGATCTCTGGTCGGGGGTGACAGCACTCGATCGGGTGCGCTACGCCATCGTCCCTGGGTACCCGATGGTGGAACGCGCACTGACTGTCGTCGCGGTCGTCGCCCTGCTGGCCGTCGCGCTCGGGCTCGCCACACGCGTCAGCTGCCTCGTGGCGGCGCTGCTGCTGTATCACCTGGCGCCATTCGAGACGATTCTCTGGACGACGAGCCCCTACGAGCGCGGGCTCGAGATCTCCACGCTCGCGCTCGTCGTGCTATCGATCGCTCCCTGCGCCGATGTCTGGAGCGTTCCGGCGCGTCACGGGAGACAGCGGGATGTATCCTGGGAATACAACTGGCCGCTCCTCCTCATCCAGTTGTTCGTCGCGCAGGTCTATCTCTTTTCCGGGTGGTCGAAGCTGTTTCGCGTGGGCTGGAGCT
>DATLVL010000004.1:0-8717 GCA_035577525.1 Gemmatimonadales bacterium
CAATAAAGAGGAGGGGCGAGCCAGCGATCTCGGCGACCGACGCCTCGACGGTATCGGCGTTGGCCCCGGCAGCGGTGCCGAGGGTGAGGACCACGGTCGCGTGGCCCTGATCGTCGGTCGAGGAGGTGGGGATCGAGAGGAAGCCGCCGCCGGCACGCACATGCCAGGCGACGTGAACGCCGCCGACGGGCTCACCGTCGGCGGTCGTGACCAAGGCGACCAGCGGTTGCGCCAACGACGTTCCCGCGGCGGCCGTCTGCGCGTTGCCGGCAGAGACGGTCAGAGCCGCGGGAACGAGGACGACGGGCCCGGTCCGCTCCCGGGTGCACGACGCGACACTCAGCGTGAGGAGCAGAATGCGGACGGCCGTGGCGCGATGCACGGAGATCGGGGACCCTCGTCGAGATTGTGGTGTGGCCGACGCAGGGGTAGGAGCAAGTGCCGCGCCAACGCAGCAAGTGCTGTTTTTTCATCGAAATAGGGTTACGGAGGTGTAGTGCCATCACCACACTATGGGGAAAAGGTGAGGACTAGAGGCCCCGCAGCAGCCGCCGCAGGGCGGGCTGGTAGAAGCGGCTGGAGATGATCGTTCTTCCGTTGCGCAGTTGAACGGCGAACGCCGATTTGCCGTACCGCTCGAGCGAGGCGACCGAGCGCACGTTGATGATCGCGGAACGCCGCACGCGGATGAAGTGCTCGGAGCCGGATACGCGCAGGGCGATGCGATCCATCGTCGTGCGCATGAGGTAGACGCGGTCGCCGCTGTGGACCTGAACGTAGTTGCCGGCGCTCTCGAACCAGTCGATCCTGCCAGTTTCGAGCAGCACAAGACGCTCGTCATCCCGGACCACGAACCGCTCGGGTGCGCGGGTCGGAGCCACGTCCTCGGCCGAGGTCGTCCGGCGGGCCAGCAACCCTTCCAGCCGGTCGGCGAGCGACGCTCCGCGCTCGAGCGACAGCATCGACGCGGCGCGATCGAGGGCTTCCCGCAGCCGCTCCGGCTCGACCGGCTTGAGGACGTAATCGAGGGCGTGCACTTCGAAGGCCTTGAGCGCGTGGCGGTCGTACGCGGTGACGAACACGACGAGTGGCATCGCATCCACGCCGATCTCTTCGATGATCTCAAATGCCGTGGAGCGCCCCAGCTGGATGTCGAGCAGCACGAGATCGGGGCTGCGCTCGACGATGGCGGCGATCGCGGCGTCTCGCCCGCCGCATTCCCCGACGCAGGTGACGCCGGGTAACGCGCCGAGCTGCTTCCTGAGCCCGCGTCGCGCTACCGGCTCGTCGTCGACGATGAGCACCTTCACGCGCTTGTCTCACGCAGCGGGATGAGGATTTCCACCCTGGTGCCGTGGTGCGGTGTTGCCAGCGGGACGCAGAGCTCGAGGGTTGCACGCTGGCCGTAGAGGTGGTGCAGCCTGGCGCGAGTGTTGCCGATCCCGATTCCCTGGCGCTGCGGCACACGCTCGACGACGCCAGGGCCGTCATCGACAAGAGTGATGGCCAGTCTGTCGCCGTCGCGGCCGGCCGTCAGGGTGATCGTCGTCGTGCGATCGTCCGACTTGCCATGCTCGATAGCGTTCTCCAGGAGCGGTTGCAACAGGAACACCGGCACGCGGGCTTCGCGGACGGCGTCGTCGACCGCGACGTGCACCACCAGGCGGTCACCGAAGCGGCCGCGCTGGATGTCGAGGTAATCGTTCACGTAGGCCAGCTCCTGGCGCAGCGGCACCTCGTGGGCCTCCTCGTCGAGGCTGCGGCGCAGCAGCGTCGACAGGCGAAACAGCATCTGTTGCGCCTTGCCGGCATCCTCCGTCATGAACACCGAGATCGCGTTCAGCGTGTTGAAGAGAAAATGCGGCCGCAATTGCGACCGCAAGGTGTCGAGCTTGGTTTGCGTCAGCTCCGCTTCCAGCGCCGCCGCGCTCACCTGCTCGGCGACGAAGAGACTGCGAAATCGCACCACCGTGTACACCATCGCGATCACGGAATAGAAGACCATGCCCGTGAACACGCCCCACACGAAGGCGACGGGGTTGAAGCTCTGCGCCAGGAGTTCCAGGACCGCGTTGTGCAGCGCGGCGAGGAAGAGGGCGACGACCGCGTGCGCGAGCAGTGGCCGGTAGGTCGGTCTGGCGTCGAGCGGCCAGCGGCGTAACGCGAACAGCACCGCCGGCGTCAGGAGCGCCCACACGACCCAGAACTCGGCGCCGTTCACGACGTTCTCCCAGATCTGGCTGGCGTGGCCTTCGGCCAGGCTCATGAACACTTCTTCGGCGGTGAAGAACACGCCGACGACGAGCGCCAGGCCGGCGACCCGTGAGATGCGGAGACTGTCCGAGGTCATGGTGAATCATGAGTGCCGCGCCGAGGCTCGGCAACGGTGCAGCAGATCACAGGAATACTGCCGGAAATCCCGCGCGGGCTGCGGTCCATCCAAGATGAATTGTCCATTGCATGAGGCGTTCCTATCATGTCGCCATGCGTGCACCGTTCATATCTCTGGCGGCATTGTCGTGGAGTACAGTCGCCGGGGCCCAGAGCTCCGTGCCCGTCCCGCGTTTCGACAGCGCGGTTACGATCGACGGCCGTCTCGATGAAGCGGTGTGGGCGCGTGCCGCAGTGCTGCGCGACTTCTCCCAATACCTGCCGAACGACAACCGCTCCGCCGACGACTCGACCACGGTGCTCGTGTGGTACGGACCCGGCGCGATCTACTTCGGGGTCCGAGCCTATCAGAACCCTACGAGTGTGCGGGCGACGCTGGCCGACCGCGACCGGATCTCGGGCGACGACTACGTCCAGATCCTGCTCGACACGTTCAACGACCACCGCCAGGCGCTGGTCTTCGGCGTGAACCCGCTCGGTGTGCAGGCGGACGGTACGCTGCTCGATGCAGCGCGACAGGTGGCCACGACGTTGTCGGCGGCGTCCAGCGGCGCTTATACGCTCGATCTCAGTCCTGATTTCGTCTACGAGTCGAAGGGACACGTCACGTCGTGGGGGTACGAGGTGGAAATCCGCATCCCCTTCAAGACACTGCGCTACCAGACGCGCGATCCGCAGGACTGGAGCGTCAACGTGATTCGTGCCGTGCAGGCGACCGGGCATCAGCACACCTGGACGCGGGTGCTGCAGACGCGCTCGTCATTCCTGGCGCAGAGTGGCACACTCACCGGTCTCACCGGACTGCACCGCGGGCTGGTGCTCGATGTCACGCCGGAAGTCACGAGCACGGTGACGGGGACGCCTCAGCCTTCCGGCTGGAGCTACAGCGGCGGAGGACCGCGCGTCGGCACGACGGTGCGCTGGGGCGTCACGGCCAACCTCACGCTCAACGGCACGGCGCGACCCGACTTCTCCCAAGTCGAGGCCGACGTGCCGCAGATCCAATTCGATCCCCGGTTCGCGCTGAACTATCCGGAGAAGCGTCCCTTTTTTCTCGACGGACTCGAGCTGTTCCAGACGCCGATCCAGCTGATCTACACGCGGCGGTTGGTGGACCCGCAGGGCGCAGTGAAGCTGACGGGGAAGGTCGGCGGGACGACGCTCGCCGCCCTCTCCGGTGTCGACGCTGCGGCGCAATCCTTCACGGGAATCGGTCACCCGGTCCTGAGCGCGCTGCGGATCCGGCGCGACGTCGGCGGAGCGAGCTCGCTCGGGATCGTCTACACCGACCGCGTGGACGGCGGCAGCTCGAATCGGGTGGCGGCGCTGGATGGTCGTTGGGTACTGGGCAGCGCGTGGGCGTTCACCTTCCAGGGCGCCGAGAGTGCGACGCGCGATTCCGTGGCGGCGCCGCTCGCGTGGGCGCCGGCCTGGAACGCGAGTCTGGTGCGCTCGGGGAGGAGCTTCGGGATCAACATCGCCAGCCGTGCCGTCGGTGAGAATTTCCGCGCCGCGAGCGGTTTCATCTCACGCACGGACTATGTGGCGAACAGCATGATCCCGAGCTACACGATCGTCGGCACACCGGGATCGTGGCTCGAGAGTTTCAACGCGAACGTGTACCTGTCGACGCGGTGGAATCAGTATCATCGCTTTTTCGACGGGGCGGCGGCCGACGACCGTCAGGCGGATTTCAGCACCGGGTTGACGCTGCGCGGCGGGTGGCAGGTAGGCGTGGCGTGGTCGATCGAATCGTTTGGGTATCCGGCGTCGCTCTATGCCGGCTATTGGATCGAGCGAACGCGCGGCGCGGTGGTCGACACGATTCCATTCAGCGGAACGCCGCGGCTCCCGAATCTGGACTTCGCGGCGAGCCTCGCGACGCCCAACTTTCAGGCCTTCTCTCTCACGGCGTCGCTGCTCGTCGGGCGCGACGAGAATTTCTTCGAATGGGCGAGCGGCCACCTCCTGCTCGGCAGCGTCGATCTCGCCTGGCGGCCCACGGGACGGCTGCGCACCGAGTTGCTCTATCAGGACCAGGAGGTGCATCGCCCCTCGGACGGCAGTGCCGTGTCACGGATCCGCGTCCCACGCCTCAAGATCGAGTATCAGCTCTCGCGGCCGATCTTCATTCGTCTGATCGGGCAGTACACGTCGAACGAGACGGACGCGTTGCGCGACGACTCGCGTACCAATGGGGCGATTCTGATTCGGGATCCCGCGACCGGCGCGTTTACACGCACGGCGCGCAGCGTCAGCAACGTGGTGCGCGTCGACTGGCTGTTCTCGTATCACCCGACGCCGGGGACGGTGGCCTATCTCGGTTACGGCAACAGCCTGGTGGAGCCGGTGGCGTTCAGATTTCGGGGATTCTCGCGGATCAGCGACGGGTTCTTTGCAAAGCTGAGCTACCTGTTCCACGTCTGAGTTGGCCCCGAAGGATTCGAACCTTCATTCCCGGATCCAAAGTCCGGTGTCCTGCCATTGGACGAGGGGCCAGCGACGTGATGCCAATCTACGTAGCCGGGAAGCCCTGCGGCAGCGGGAATGGTGAATAAATTAGGCGGATGACCCTACGACCCCTGCCGTATGCGATTCTGATAGCACTCCCGGTCGCGCTGCCGATGGCCTGCGGCGCCCAGGGGATCCCCTGGAGCCAGCACGGCACGATCTCCCAACGCGTCGGCTTCACCGACATCACGATTTCCTACAACCGACCCGTTGCGCGCGGGCGTACGCTGTTCGGTGGTATCGTGAAATGGCGCCAGGTGTGGCACCCCGGCGCCGACTCGGCGACGACGATCGGATTCAGCAAAGACGTGACCATCGAAGGCAAAGCGCTCGCCGCGGGGCAGTACACGCTGTGGGCGATCCCCGACACGGCCAGCTGGACGATGATCTTCAGTCGTGCCCTGCACGTGTTTCACATTCCCTATCCCGGCGAATCGCACGATGCGCTGCGCGTCACCGTGACGCCGGTGCAGGGGAGCTACATGGAAGTCCTCGCCTACGAGTTCCCGGTCGTCGGCCCTGACAGCGTCACGCTCGACCTGCACTGGGGCGCGACGATCGTCCCGCTGCGCATCCGCACCAAGTCCTAGATCGTCCGCTTCATTGTCGCTTTCCGAGGTCCAGAGAGGTGTTGCGGGTAGGTTGCTAGCGGCCGCCGCGGGCTGCAGCTTTATCCCGGTCTGTTGGTTCCAGGACTCCCTGTCGTGCCCTTTTTCGAGGAAGGCTGCATGCGCGTTCTTCTCGCTTCTGCCAGCTTGCTCCTGGTCGTCAGTCCAGTTCTTACGGCGCAAGGTACCCCGAAGGCGAAAACCGACTCGCTGCAGTGGGGCCCCGCGCCGGCCGTCTTCCCCGCCGGGGCCAAGATGGCAGTCGTCAGCGGTGATCCAACCAAAGCCGGGCCGTTCGTTGTGCAGTTGGCACTGCCGGATGGGTATCGCCTCCAGCCCCATTTTCATCCAACCGACGAGACCGTCGAGGTGAAGCAGGGCACTTTCCTTTTCGCCATGGGCGACACGTTCGATCTGGCGAAGACCAAGCCGATGAACGTTGGTGAGAAGGGTTCGATACCGGCCAACATGCATCACTATGCGACGGCCAAGGGTGCAACGGTGGTAGCGGTAACCTCCACGGGGCCGTTCGTACTGACCTACGTCAACCCGGCTGACGATCCCCAGAAACAGGCCAAGCCGTAGGTGATCTGCGGCGCCCAACAGGCGCAGCTTCGGTAATCGAAAGCCCCCGTCAGCCTGGCGGGGGCTTTCGATTCCCGTGGCTGCATATCCCCACCAAGTCTCAGATCGGATCCGACGGACGCATCCGGTGGGTGCGTCCCAGATACGTCGTGCGATGCCCGCGCCGGTCTTCCTTGCGGAAGTTCTTGCGCTTGGCTTTCGACCCGAAGATCTCGGTCCAGCTGCCATTCTTGAACACCGACATGTAGCCACCCGGCAGGATCTGAAACGGTCGCTTCACTTTCTTCATATGATCGAACTGCGCCGAGCCGGCCTTACGGAAGCTCTCGAAGTAGGCGGGGTGGACGAAGTCGCTCATCGCAAACCCGTCGATCGTGAACGACAACGCCTCGACAGCATCGGCGGCTTCATACGCGTAGAACACGTTCTTGGGATCGACCGCGCAGAGATTGATCCCCGGATCCACCATCATCTCGGCGAGCTCATGGGTGGCGGTGACGGTGATTTGCTCTCCCGCCTCGAGCGACGTCTTGACGAACACCTTGGACAGCGGCAGCCCGTCCGGCGTGAGGTCGTGGTAGCCGAGCGCGTTGGCGACGTCGGCGTTGTCGAGGAAAGCGAGCGCCCAGGCGCCCTTCTTGAAGCCGGTCGTCTGGACGAGCTTGGCCGGCGTCCCCCACACCGGCACGAAGTAATCGTCGAGAAACTTCTGCATCGCGGCGACGAACTTGCCGAGGTCGAAGCCGAGCGGCGTCGTCGCCTTGTTGAAGCAGGCGATGGTGGGCAACGCGCCCTGGTTGAATGCCGCGGCGATGAAGCGGCCGCGCCGGGTGATCACGAGCCGTCCTCCAAGGAAGGAATGCTCTAACTTACGCCGCCGCCGTGGTCCATGTTGTGGTTGCGATGGGTTTCGCGAGTTTGACGTTCAGCGTCCCGGCGGCGTCATCCCGGTCGCGCGCGGTGCGATAGACGGCTGCCACGGCAGCGCCCGATCCGCACAAGCGCACCCACAGCGGCCCCGTCGCCGCGAGCTGCTCGAAGACTTCGCGCAGCGTCGGGTGGCGGCTGAAGACCGGCACCTCGAAATCATTGCCCCCCAGGCGTCCGATGCTGCCCCAGGTAGCGAGCGCCGCGGCGTCGAGCACGACTGGGCCGCGGGAGGCCGGCTCGTGATGCATCTCGTCCCACCAGCGGTAGGCGTCGGGCGTCGCGACCCCCACCGCCGGAACGGCGACGAGCACCGCAGCCTCGGGTGGGGCGGCGAGCCGGAACAGCCGCTCACCACGACCCCAGGCGAGCGCGGTCGCCGCGCCGCTCGCGAAAAACGCGACATCCGCACCGAGTCGCGTACCGAGGTGCTCCAGCTCGTGGCGCGGCACGGCGTGATCCGCGAGGGCGTTGACCGCGTGCAGCACTTGGGCGGCGTCGCTCGAGCCGCCGCCCAATCCCGCACGCACGGGGATGTGTTTCGTGAGCGCGATGGCGACGCCGAACTTGCGGCCCGTCGCGTCGAGCACGAGCTGCGCCGCGCGCACGGCGAGGTTGTCTGCCACCGGCCCCAGGTCCGGACCCTGGACATCGAGCGTGATGCCGCCCGCGGTGCGGGTCACCGCGATCTCGTCCGCCAGCGCGAGCAGCTGGAACACCGTCTCGATCTGGTGATAGCCGCTCGATTCCCGGGCCAGGATGCGCAGCAGCAAATTGATCTTTGCGTGCGCCTGCGCCTGCACGCGATCGGGCGCCGCGCCGCTCACGGCGACCGGGACGCTGCGCCGCGCAGGTCGCCGAGGTGCAGATGCGCCCGCGACAGGGCGTCGAGGCCGAGCAGGGTGATGGGGAAGAAGCCCGCGATGTGGAACGCGAAGGCGTAGGCGAGCGCCAGGGTAGCGCCGATCCCGTAGAACTGCAGCGTAAGGCGTGTGGCGTATTCGAATACGCCCCAGAAACCAGGCGCAGCCGGAATCGCCACACCGAACCCGATCAGTCCCTGGAGCAGAAGCGCCCCCTCCGCCGGCACGGGCAAATGGAATGCCCGGAAGCAGAGTGCGAATGCGGCTGCATTGACGAGCCACAGCGCCAGCGACCAACCGATCACCGCAGCGAACCGTCCCGGACTCTTCAGCACGGCGAGCCCCGCTACCAGTCCATCGGCGAGCGAGCGCAGCTTCGCGCCGAAACGCGCAGGGAGCAGCGCACCGGCGCTGCGGTCGAGCAGCGCGAGCCACGGTCCCGGCTTGTTGGCCACGACGAACGCGACGACGAGCGCCGCCCCGAAGCCGATGGCCACGCCTGTGGCGATACGCGAGAGTGAAGTGCCGCCCACCGTCGCGTGATTCGGAAACGACGGCGCCGCGATCGCCACCGCCATCAGCGCCAACATCATCAGACCGTCGAACACGCGCTCCACGCCGATCGAAGCCAATGCCGTCGTAAACCGCACCGGCAGCTCGCGGCTCGCGACCCAGGCGCGGGCGAATTCACCGGCGCGCGCGGGGAGCAGGTTGTTCGCCATGAATCCGATCGTGGTGGCGTGCCACAGCGGCGCGAACGGGAAGCGGTGCCCGTCCACGTCGCGGAGAATCAGCCGCCAGCGAATCGCGCGGACCGGAAACGTGAGTGTGG
>DATLVL010000005.1:0-4998 GCA_035577525.1 Gemmatimonadales bacterium
GGAGCTCTTCCATTTTGACATCGTGTCCAAGCAAGTTCCTGAGCGAGACCATGATCATCCTCGTTGAGGACTGGCGCTACGCGGGGAAGCGGCGGGACTGTCAGGAAGCAAACCGCATACCGGATAGCTGGCGGTTCGCTACCCACGGTGGCGCCTCGCGTTACGAGCCACGTGGGAAAAAACCGACACCCGCAGATCGCCGTCTCCCGCGTAAAGCCTTGCAGAATACGGCGTGTGAGCCGCGTCACGACGCCCCCGGTCGCATGTCGAGGCACCCGTGACCCGGCTGTCCAAGTCGCGCTTTGTCGCCGGTACGCAGTGCCACAAGCTGTTGTGGTGGAAGGTGCACGAGCCCGGCGCCGTCGAGCTGCAGCCCGACAAGGTGCTGCAGGACCGGTTCGACCAGGGACGCCAGGTGGGGGGCATCGCGCGCGGCCGCTTTGCGGGCGGCGTCCTGATCGATCTGCCGCACGATGCCGTCGAGCGCCGCCTGCGCGAAACGCGGAACGCCCTGGACAGCGGCGCCCCTGCGATCTTCGAGGCCGGATTCCTCGCCGACGACACGTTCGTCGCGGCCGATGTGCTGCAACGCGACGCAAACGGCTTTCGGCTCATCGAGGTGAAATCCTCCTCCGCGGTCAAGGACGAACACATCCCCGACGCTGCCGTACAGGTCCATGTGCTGCGCCGGAGCGGCGTCGCTGTGCGTCACGCCGAGGTCATGCATCTCAACAAAGAGTGCCGCTTCCCTGACCTGGGCAATCTGTTTGTGAGCGAGGATGTCACGGAGAGGGTGGAGGCAGCGTTGCCGGGAGTGCCCGCGGAGATCGCGGCTCAGATCGCGATGCTCGAGGGGCCGCTTCCCGAAGTGCCGATCGGCGCGCAGTGCTTCGAGCCGCGGGATTGCCCCTTCATGGCGCGCTGCTGGCCCGACCGCCCGGACCACATCATGCGGCTTTACAACGTGGGTCCGAAGCGCGGTTGCGATTACATGACGGTCGGGATTCACGCGATCCCGGATATCCCGTCAACGCAGAAGCTGCCGCCGGCCGCCAAGAGGCAAATCCGGGCGCTCGAGGAACAACGGCTGATCGTGGAGCCGGGGCTGGCGCGCGCCCTCGAGCCGTTCTCGGGGAGGCTCGGATTCCTCGATTTTGAAACCATCTCCCGGGCGGTGCCGGTGTGGCCGGGAATGGCGCCGTGGGAGCAGGCCGCGGCGCAGTTCAGCTACCACGAAGCGCGTGGGGACGGGAGCTATTCCCACGTCGGCTACCTCGCCGAGGGCCCGCACGATGCGCGTCCGGGCCTGGCGCGCGCAATGCTCGAGGCCACGGCGGGAGCCGAGCGCATCGCGATGTACACGCCGTTCGAGCGCACCCGCATCCGCTCGCTGCAACAATCGGTCCCCGAATTGGCCGGCGACTTGAAGCTACTCGAGGCAAAGCTCATCGACCTGCACCCCGTGATCCGCGATCACGTCTACCACCCCGATTTCCTGGGGAGTTTCTCTCTCAAAGACGTGTTGCATCCGCTCGTCCCCGAGCTGACCTACAGCGACCTGGTGATCGTGGACGGTCTTGTCGCGAGCGTCGAGATCGCGCGACTGCTGTTCGTGGCGCACAAGATTCCGCCGGCCGAGCGCGACCGCGTGCGACAGGACCTGCTGAACTACTGCGAGCGCGACACGTGGGCGATGGTGAAGCTGCTGGAGCGGCTGCGGGAGCTGGCACTGAAACCCATGGCCTAGTTCGTCGCGGCCCGGGAACGGCGCCTTTCACGAAAGCCGCAACCCCCGCTGACAGTTGCGGCACGTCACTGGCTGCGGCACCCGCCACCGCGGCGCCAGCTCGAGTGGCTGTTCCGTGCGGCAATCCGGGCAGATGCCGTGGGCATCGGTCGCGACGCTCGTCGTGCCGATGCGCTGCACGAATTGCCAGATGCCATAGAGCAAAAACGAGGGCACGAGCAGGAAGTGGGCGACGGGGATGAATACCGACCCGAGCGCGATGCCCCACCATTTGCCGAGTCCTCCGAGCGCCCGGCGCACCCGCTCCTCGCGGCTGAACTCCTGCACCGTCACCGTCCCCTCCGTTGGGGCACCGCCATACCCGGTGAGCGTGAATGCCTGCACGCGGGAGGTCATGCGGGGCGCCCCCCGCCGAGATTGCGACGCAGCGCGCGCAGCGGCTCGGAGAGCCACCCCGCCTCCCGCACCTGGTCCTCGCGCCAGGCCTGTTGCCACGCTGAGAGAATGTCAGAGCGCCCGAGGTAGCCTAACAGCCGGTGCGGATCCTCCCGGCTCACGACGGGAATGCCGCCGATGTCGTGCTGCAGCATCAGCTCCATCGCCTGCTCCAGCATTTCCTCCGGATACGTGACGATCGGATGCTTGGTGCCGGCGTCGAGTACGGTACGCTCGCCATCGTCGCCGTGGTCCAGCTCGCGGATCAGGTCCCCGCGCGTGATCACGCCTGCGAGCCGCCCTTCCTCATCGACGATCAGCCAGGCATGCCGACGGGCGAGCAGCGGATCGAGATCGGCGACCTGCCGGAACACCGTGTCGAACGGCAGGTTCGCCGGCACTGTGGGGACCTCACGCTCCATCACGTCCCCCACGCGGCGCTGATGCACCGGGCTCACCTGATACTCACGCATCACGTGGTGGCCGTGGCGCGCGACTTTCTCGGTGAGGATCGACCGCTTCATGAGCAGGACCGTGACGGCGTCGGCCGCGACGCATCCCACGAACATCGCGGGCAACAGTCCCACGTCGTGTGTCAGCTCAAGCATGAACACCGTTGCCGTGAACGGGGAGCGCATCGTACCACCCAGCATCGCGCCCATGCTGATCGCTGCGGCGAGACCGGGATCGCCATGGGTCCAGGACGCTTCCAGTGCTCCGAGCGACCCCCCCATGATGAGCAACGGAGCGAGTACGCCACCCGAGGTTCCGGAACCCAGAGAAATCGACCAGATCAGCGCCTTGGTGATCAGCAGTCCGAGGAGCGCCGCTCCGATCAGGCGTCCGGTCAGGAGATCGTGCGCGGTGTCGTATCCGACGCCGAGCGCGCGCGGGTACAAAAGGCCCCCGATGCCGATCGCGATGCCGCCCAGGGCCGGCCACCACATCCAGTGGAAGCGCAGCCTCCCGAAGAGGTCCTCGCACGTGTACACGAGCCAGGTGAGCCCGCCCGAGGCGAAGCCGGCGAGGAGCCCCAGGGCGAGCGCCAGGCCCAACGTCGCCGGGGACACCGTGGGGTGCAGGTCGACCGGGAAGATTGGTCCTTGACCGAGCAGCAGGACACGCAGCCCGGCTGCAACCGCGCAGGCGCAGCTCACCGGAATGAAGCTGCGCGGCTTCCACTCGAACAGCAGCAGCTCCACGGCGATCAGCACCGACGCGACGGGCGCGGCGAACACCGCGGCCATTCCGCCCGCCGCCCCGGCAACGAGCAGCGTCTTGCGCTCCGCCGCCGAGAGGTGAAACGCCTGGGCAAACAGCGATCCGAACGCGCCGCCCGTCATGATGATCGGCCCCTCGGCACCGAACGGACCGCCGGTACCGATCGACAACGCCGTCGAGAGCGGCTTCAGGATCGCGACCCTGAGCGACATGCGGCTCTTGCCGATGAGGATCGCCTCGAGCGCTTCGGGGATCCCGTGGCCGCGAATCTGCTCCGAGCCGTAGCGGGCCATCAATCCGACGATCAGACCGCCGACAATCGGGATTGGCAACGCCCACAGCCCGAGGTGATGCCCCTCGGGGGACACCATCGACGTGCCGAAACTGTGGAAGTAGAAGAGGTGGGTGAAGAACCCGATCAGGCGCAGCAACGCCAGCGCCACGAAGGCGCTGACGACGCCGATCGCCCCCGCCATCGCCGTGAGGACGAGGACGCGTGCGTCGGCGGTAAAATCGCCGAGCCGGTCGGAAGAGGTCACTCGTCGGAGAAAAAGAAGCGGGCGGCCGTGCCTTCCGCCTCCATCACCTGCACCATCCGGTCGACCGCCCGGCGGATCTGGCTCACCTCGGCGCGGGACATCGCCTGCAGCCCGTGCAGCAGGCGTCCCTGGGCCGGCTCGGGGGCCATCGCCGACAACGCGAGCCCGCGTTTCGTCATTTCGATCAGCACGAAGCGCCCATCGCCGCGCGCGCGGACGCGGCTCACCAGGCCGCGCTTCTCGAGCCGGTCGATGAGGATGGAGAGGCTGCTCTGGTGCACGGCGAGCGCCCGGGCGAGCTGTCCCGCCGAGAGACGCCCTTCGCGCTGCAGCGTCTTGAGGGCCCAGAGTTGCGGACCGGTGAGACCGTATTGGCGGTAGACGTCCTGCGAATAGGAGTGCAGCGCCTTCACGATGCGGCGCAGCCCCTGCACGATGAGCGTGGCGTCGGGCGGTTCGGGGGCGCCCGTTCGGGCGGGAGGTGCGGAGGCCGACCGGGGGGCATGACGTGGGGACAGTGGCATGCCCTAAAATTACATTGATATCAATATTGATGTCAAACAGCCAGAACATCCTGCGAACATCCCGCCACCCCTGGAGTACTAGGATCAGCAGTGCCCCGTTTCATTCTGCTCCGAGATTCCTAAAGCCGTCGGGAGGAGACATGTCGAGGATGCGTCTCGTGGGACTCTTGCTGATCGGCTTGGCGGCCTGCACATCGAGCCCCAAGCGACAGTCTGCTGCACGCTCGTCATCGTCGTCGCGCGAGTCGACGGCCGCGACCGCTGTGAAACCCGTCGCGACTCCTCGTGCGACCGCGACGAACACGCGGCGCACGACCACAGCTTCGAGGCAACCAACGCGCCGCACCACCACGCACGTCGATACGGTCACGAACGCGACCAACCCGCTGACCAATCACTAGGCGAGGGGCCTGAACCGGAGGCCGCCCTCGCGGCGGCCTCCGGACTCAACGCCCGACGTTGAACTGAATGGAGAGCGCCGTCAGCGATGGCTGGACGGTCGTGGCGCGCAGCCGGAATCCAGACCCGGCTC
>DATLVL010000006.1:0-15916 GCA_035577525.1 Gemmatimonadales bacterium
CGCTACACACCGGGCACGGTAATGATCGCGATCGGGGTCGTGAGCCATTGGGTGCTCGATGTCATCACACACCGTCCCGACATGCCGCTCAGTCCCTGGAGCTCGACACTGTTCGGCTTCGGGCTGTGGGAATCGGTTCCCGCCACGGTCATCGTCGAGAGCCTCATGTTCGTCGCCGGCATCTGGATCTATGCGCGCAGCACGACCGCCCGCGATCGGATCGGCCACTATGCCTGGTGGGGACTCGTCGCCTTTACGGCCTTCGGGTATGTGATGAGCCTGCTGCCGGCCAAACCTCCCGGCGTGACGGCGATCGGCTGGACCGCGTTGTCACTCGGGATTCTGACGGCGGTGTGGGCGTGGTGGGCGGACCGGCACAGAAGCGTGGCGGTGCGGGCTTAGCTCGGCAGTCAGGTGACTGGACGTTGGTGGAGGATGGTGGAGGGTGCTCGGTGCACCTCTACCATCCTCCACCGTCTTTCAGCCACCTCCACAACCTCCTGCTAGTGCCCCCGGGCCCGCTCGACAGCTGCGTGCGACGGCACCACGACCCGTGACGGCGCGGCAGCTGCGACCGCGCCGCTCGCCCGTGCGACGGGGACGCTAGCTGCGGGCGCACTCATCACCGTGGATGGTCTTGCAGGCGCCCGAGCCCACGCCGCAGGGCCGGCCACGCTGACCCTGGTGCCGACGTCGGCCGGTCGGACCATCGCGAACCGCCTGCCGAGGGGAGCCGCCGGAGTCTCGGCACCCTGCGTACTCGGAGCCGAGACCGGTGCCGAGGCGGCGACGGGACGACTCGGCGCCGTCGGTTGCGTCACCACGAGCCGCGGAATGCGGCGGGGCGGTGGAGGCACCGCAGCCCGGGGCGCGGCGCGCAGGTTCAGCGCGATCGCCGGGGGTGGCAGCGGTGGAGGGGGTGGCGTGCGGCGACGATGGAAGAACAGGAATGGGAAGTAGCCCTGTGGATAGTACGGGTAGACGACCGTCTGAGCGGCTTCCGTCGGCGCAGCGGCGGACGATTCCTGATACGTCGTGGAGCTGTTGTCGACGCCGCAGAATGAGCTGGTCAGCGTGGTGTACGAGCAGTCGACCACCGATCCATTCCCCGGCGCGGCCATGCTGTGGTCGATGGCAATCGTCGCCGCGTCGCCGTCGACGGGAGCGGCATCGGCGTGCTGGTGGCGCGCAGTGAAGCAGCTGCCGCAGACCGAGTCGGTTGTGATGCGTCGCGCGGCGAGCGCCCCCGGCGTGCGGTATCCCGTCAGGTCGTAGGTGTAGGCTTCGCCGTCGGTGATCCGATCGGCGATGTCGAGCAGCGCCGCCAGGGGATTGCCGGCCGTCGGCTGCAACAGCAGGGCCCGGGCATAGTCCCAGCGGTTGCCGTCCACCAGACTCGCGAAGTCCAGGGGCGTCCACGACCGCACCGCCAGCAGCGTGCCGGTGCCCGGTGCGACCACGCGGAACGTAGTGCTGTCGCTGATGCCGCCGACCACAAATGGCGCCCCGCCTGGCACGAAGTCGGGATCGTTGGGATGCTCCGGATACAGGACACGGATGCGACCCGAGGGCTCGACGTGCAGCAACGCGAGGTAGCCGCTGTCTTCGAGCTCCACATAGATGCGCGCCGGAGCGCCGACCGGGAGGATCGTGTCGGGAAGCCAGGCCCGGACGCCGAGCTTCGCCGGGTGTGCGGCGACCTGCACCGGGGTCTGGGTGAGCAGCACGAAACCGAGGATGCCGACCATGCAACCGCCAATTGTGGGGCGTGATGGCTACTCTACCCCTCGACCGATCGAAGGGTCAAGGGTAGCGGCGAAACCGCTTGTGGCTACGGGACGTAGGCTCCGACGCGCAACGGCTCACGCCGCATATATTGGCGCCGCGTCGGCAACCTTTCCCCTTTCTCGGAGGCGCGATGGGTGCAGTGCTGGATCTGATCCGGGTGCTGTTCTCCCCCAGTGAAGTGTTCGAGCGACTGCGTGAGCGGCCGGTCTGGTTCGTTCCGGCCATCGTCCTCGCGATCGTGGCCACCGTGCTCGGCTACCTCTTCCTCCCCTTCCGGTTGGCATCGATGGCCGGCCAGATGGCCAAAGCCGCCGCGCAGAACCCGAATGCCCCGGCGCAAATCGAGGGCTTCACGCGGATAGCGGTCTTCGCCACGCCGATCTTCGTGCTGATCTTCCTCGTGATTGTGGCGGGCGTTCTGTGGCTGCTGGTGACGTTGCTGGCGAGCGGGGAAACCCGGTTCAAGACGTTGCTCAGCGTGGCGACCTACACCGCGCTGCCCTCGTTCCTGCTGCAGGTGGCGGCGCTGGTCGTCCTGAAGATGAAAGGGGTCGAGTCGGTCACGGGGCCGCTCGACTTGCAGCCGCCGCTGGGACTGAATCTGCTCGCTCCCAATATGAGTGGATTCATGTCTGGGGTACTGTCGGCTATCAATCCGTTCACGATCTGGAGCATGATTCTGACTGCGATCGGCATTCAGGTCACGCAGCGAACATCGAAAGGATCGGCCTACACCGTGGCGATCGTCGCCATGTTGATCGGCGTGTTGTTCGGCGGTGTCGGCGCCGCCTTGGCGAGCCGGCAGTAGACGCTAGACGGTTGCCTTGGTGCGATTGACGACGCCCGCCTCCTCGAGGGCCGCCTGGGCCGCGGCGAGGCGGGCGATCGGCACCCGGAAGGGCGAGCAGGAGACGTAGTTGAGCCCGGCATGGTGGCAGAATTTGACGGACGACGACTCGCCGCCATGCTCCCCGCAGATCCCCACCTTCAGCTCGGAGCGCGTGCCGCGGCCGAGCTTGACGGCGATTTCGATGAGCCGGCCGACGCCATCCTGGTCCAGCACCTGAAACGGGTCGTCCTTGAGAATTCCCGACTCGACATAGAACGGCAGGAAGCGCCCGGCGTCGTCGCGCGACAGGCCGAACGTGGTTTGCGTCAGATCGTTAGTGCCGAAGGAGAAGAACTCCGCCTCCTTGGCGATCTCGTCGGCCGTCAGCGCCGCCCGCGGCAGCTCGATCATCGTCCCCACCAGGTACGGGACGGCGTGCCCAACCTCGTGAAACACCTCCTGCGCCACGCGGCGTACGATCGCCGCCTGGCGCCGCAGCTCCTCGGCAATGGCGACGAGGGGGATCATCACCTCGACGACCACCTTCTTGCCGCGGGCTACGACGCGGGCGGCCGCTTCAAAGATCGCGCGGGCCTGCATCTCGGTGATCTCGGGGTAGGTGATCCCGAGGCGGCAGCCGCGGTGCCCGAGCATCGGGTTGGCTTCGGTGAGTCCGGCGACGAGCGCCTTGAGCCGGGGGAGCGGAAGCTTCATCGCCGTGGCGAGTCCGGCCAGCTCGTCCTTGGTGTGCGGCAGGAATTCGTGCAGCGGCGGATCGAGCAGGCGAATCGTGACGGGGTAGCCCGTCATCGCCTCGAAGATTCCCTCGAAGTCGTCGCGCTGCATCGGCAGCAGCTTCGCGAGGGCGCGACGCCGGCCCGCCTCGTCGGGGGCGACGATCATCTCCCGCATGGCGAGGATGCGGTCGCCCTGGAAGAACATGTGCTCGGTACGGCACAGCCCGATCCCCTCGGCGCCAAACTCGCGCGCCCGCTTGGCATCCTGCGGGGTGTCGGCGTTAGTCCGGACCCGGAGGCGGCGCCGCTCGTCGGCCCACGTCATCAGGGAGTCGTAGTGCTCTCCCGCCTCGGGCTGCACCAGCTTCGCCGCGCCGAGCAGCACCCGGCCGGTGGTTCCGTCGACCGTGAGCAGCTGGCCCTGTTTCACGATGCGGCCGTTGGCGCGGAAGCGCCCGGCCGCGGGCTCCACCTCGATGTCCTTCGCGCCGACGACGCACGTCTTGCCCATGCCGCGCGCGACGATCGCCGCGTGACTGGTCATCCCGCCGCGGGACGTCAGGATCGCCTGGGCCGCAACCATGCCGTGGAAGTCCTCCGGGCTCGTCTCGGGCCGGACGAGAATCACCTTGCGACCTTTCTTGGCGAATTCCTCGGCGGTGTCGGCGTCGAACACCGCTTCGCCGATCGCGGCGCCGGGTGAGGCGGGGAGCCCCTTCGCGATCAGCGTCTCCTTCGCTGCCGGGTCGACCATGGGGTGAAACACCTGGTCGAGGTCCTGCGGCGGCACGCGCTGCACCGCTTCGTCCTTCGTGATCATGCCCTCGCGCACCATTTCGACGGCGATCCGGACCGCCGCGAGCCCCGTCCGCTGCGCGCGACGCGTTTGCAGCATGTAGAGGCGGTCGTGCTCGAAAGTGAATTCGATGTCTTGCACGTCCATGAAGTGGTGCTCGAGCTTATCGGCGACCGCCTGCAGCTCGCGGTAGACCTTGGCGTGCTTGCCCTTGGAGAGCTTCTCGAGCGGCAGCGGGGTGCGCGCACCGGATACCACGTCCTCGCCCTGGGCGTTGATGAGGAAATCGCCGTTCAACAGCGCCTCGCCGGTGCGGCAGTCGCGCGTGAAGGCGACGCCGGTGCCGCAGTCTTCCCCCATGTTGCCGTAGACCATCGCCACGATGTTCACCGCGGTCCCGAGCTCGTCGGGGATCCCGTGGACGCGGCGATAGTCGATGGCCCGGCGGGTGCGCCAGCTCTTGAAGACCGCTTCGATGGCGCCCCAGAGCTGGGCCTTGGGGTCGTCGGGAAATGGCACACCGCGGCGCGAGTGGACGATGGCCTTGTACTCGTGCACGAGTGCCTGCAGGTCATCGGCGGGAAGGTCGATGTCGCGCTCCACCTTGCGACGGCGCTTCATCTCGTCCAGTACCTCGTCGAACGGCTCCTTGCCGAGCTCGAACACGACGTCTCCGTACATCATGACGAAGCGGCGGTAGGAATCGTAGGCGAAGCGTGGGTTCCCGGAGCCGGCGATCAAACCCTGCGCGGTCTCATCGTTCAGTCCGAGGTTCAGGATCGTTTCCATCATCCCGGGCATGGACACCGCGGCTCCGGAACGCACCGAGACGAGCAGGGGATTGGCGCGGTCGCCGAACTTCTTCTCCGTGGCCTGTTCGAGCTTCTTGAGGTGGCGCCCGACTTCCTCCCGCAATTCGTCGGGGAACGAGCCGTCGGCGAGATAGCGCAGGCAGAGTTTGGCGGAGATGGTAAAGCCGGGAGGGACCGGCAGGCCGAGATTCGCCATCTCGGCGAGTCCGGCGCCTTTGCCCCCGAGGATGTCCCGCATCGCGGCGGAGCCGTCGGCTCGCCCCTGCCCAAAGAAGTAGACGAACCGTTCTACGGACGGCATGGCTGGCGATCAGAGCGTGTGGTCAGGCGGTCACCGGCACCAGCGGGGCGTCGTGGCGGAGCGTGGCGGACTCTTCGGGGATCGGCGTCGGGTATTGACCGGAGAAGCAGGCGTGGCAGAAGCCCGACGGGTCGCCACCGGCGGCGCGCAGCATCCCCTCGAGCGACAGGTACCCCAACGTCTCGACTCCCAGGTGGCGGCGGATGTCCTCGATCGAATGACTCGAGGCGATCAGCTCCGACTTCGTCGGCGTATCGATGCCGTAGTAGCACGGGCCCGTGATGGGAGGAGACGCCACGCGGAAGTGCACTTCTCGTGCCCCGGCGGCGCGAATCATCTGCACCAGGCCTTTGCTGGTGGTCCCGCGTACCAGCGAATCGTCCACGACGACGACCCGTTTTCCTTCCAGCACCTCCCGCACCGGATTGAACTTGATCTTCACCTTGGCGGTGCGGCCGTCCTGCGTCGGATTAATGAAGGTGCGGCCGACGTAGTGATTGCGGATCAGACCGTATTCGAGCTTGAGGCCGGTTTCTTCGGCGAAGCCCAGTGCCATGGCGTTGGAGGAGTCGGGCACCGAGAACACGCAGTCCGTGCCGGGGGCGGGATGTTCGCGCGCCAGCTCGTGTCCCAAGGCGCGGCGCACCCGATCCACCGAGCGGCTGAAAATCGTGCTGTCGGGGCGCGAGAAGTAGACCAGCTCGAAGATGCAGCGGCGCTGGGGCTTGGCGGGAAGCGCGGGAAGACGATCGACCTCGCCGTCGTGAATCCGCAGGAATTCTCCCGGCTCGAGCTCGCGCACCGGCGTCGCGCCGATGAGGTCGAAGGCGCACGTCTCCGAGGCCACGACATGTCCCGATCCGAGGCGGCCCAGCCAGAGGGGCCGGAATCCACGGGCGTCGACGATGGCGTACAGCGTGCGCCCGATCGTCACGACGAGCGAATACGCCCCCTCGACCCGCTCCAGCGCGTCGAGCAGCTGGTCTTCAGGCTCGCGCGCTTCGGAGCGCGCGATGAGATGGATCAGCACTTCGCTGTCGGACGAGGTCTGGAAAATCGAGCCTTTGTCGACGAGGTCGGCGCGCAGCTGCGCGGCGTTGGTGAGGTTGCCGTTGTGGCCGAGGGCCAGCGGACCCTCGCGATAGCGGGCCAGAATCGGCTGCGCGTTGGCGAGCACGGAGCTGCCTGCGGTCGAGTAGCGGGTATGCCCGATCGCCGTGTCGCCCGGGAGCCCCGAGAGCACCGACTCGGTGAAGACGTCGGAGACGAGTCCCATCCCGCGATGGGAGCGCGCCACTCCCTCGCCGTCGACGGCGACCACCCCGGAGGATTCCTGGCCGCGGTGTTGCAGGCTGTAGAGCCCGAGGTAGGTGAGCCGAGCCGCGTTGGGAACGCCGGAAACGCCAATGATGCCGCACATGGATCGGTCTAGTCGCCCATTCGTTTGGGGATCGCCGAGAAATATACCTCGCGCAGTGCGGTGACGGTCTGCGAGATCGCGCCGTCGCGCAGCCGCAGCGCGAACGTTGCATCCGGTGTCTTCATCATACCGGCGTCATACACCGGGACGCCAATCCGTCGCGCGAGCTGCGCCACGGCAGCTGCCTGCTCGGGCGGACACGTCACCACCGCCCGCCCGTGGGATTCGCTGAACAGGAGATCGGCCGCGTCCAGACCGGATGCGTATCCAGTCAGATCGAGATCGACTCCGAACCCCGTTTGCTGGTACGGCCCGCCCATGGCGATCTCGGCGAGCGCGACACCGAGCCCGCCATCGGAGCAGTCGTGTGCGGAGCGGAACAGGCTCTCACGGGCGCCCTCGACCAGCAGATCGACGAGGCGTCGTTCAGCGGCGAGATCGACGGCCGGCGGCTCGCCGCCCGAGCAGTCGAGGACCGCTTCCCAGTACGCGGATCCTCCGAGCTCTGCTCGGGTCTCGCCGAGGATGAGGACCCGGTCGCCGGCGACGCGCGCGTGACTCGGTACGGCGCGGTCGACGTGGTCGAGCAGACCCACCATCCCCACCACGGGCGTGGGATCGACCGCTCCCGTAGGGCTCTCATTGTAGAAGGAGACGTTGCCTCCGGTCACCGGTGTGTCGAAGGCGCGGCAGGCGTCGGCGATGCCCCGGCAGGCTTCCCGAAACTGGAAGTAGACAGCGGGCCGTTCCGGGCTGCCGAAGTTGAGGCAGTCGGTGATGCCGAGCGGCCGGGCGCCCGTGCACGCGATGTTGCGCGCGGCCTCGGCGACGGCGGCTTTACCGCCCTCGTAGGGGCGCAGCCGGACGGAGCGCGCGTTGCAGGTCGTCGTGACCGCGATCCCGAAATCCGTATGACGCACGCGCAAGACGCCGGCGTCCCCACCCGGAGGGAGAACGGTGCCTGCCTGCACGGTCGAGTCATACTGCTCGAACACCCAGCGCTTCGAGGCGATGGGCGGATGGTCGAGCAGGCGGAGTAAGGCCTGCTCGGGTGTCGGGTGTCGGGTGCCAGGTGCCGGGTGCTGCGCGCGCGCGGCGACGGCCTCCGAGCCCTCCTCGGCTTCCGGTGAGTAGATCGGGCAGTCTTCCACCAGCTGTCGGCCGGGGATCTCCACGACGACCTGATCGCCCCAGGTGCAGCGGTACATCCCGTCGTCGGTGACGCGACCGATCGGCGTGGCCGACAGCTCCCACTTCGCCGCGATCGCCTGTACCTGCGCCACGCGGTCTTGCTTCGCCACGACGAGCATGCGCTCCTGCGATTCCGAGAGCAGAATCTCGTAGGGGGTCATGCCCGGCTCGCGCGTGGGAACGCGCGACAGGTCGATCTCCACTCCCACGCTACCGCGCGCGGCCATTTCCGCCGACGACGACGTCAGGCCGGCGGCCCCCATGTCCTGGATCGCGACGATGTGTCCCGAAGCGATCAGCTCGAGGCTCGCTTCGAGCAACAGCTTCTCGGTGAACGGGTCGCCGACCTGGACCTGAGGCCGGCGCTTTTCACTCTCGTAGGACAACTCTTCGGAGGCGAACGAGGCGCCGTGGATGCCGTCGCGGCCCGTGCTCGCCCCGACGGCGAGCAGCACGTTGCCCACGCCGTGCGCCGCCGCGGTGATCAGCTCCGACTCGCGCAGGATGCCGACGCACATCGCGTTGACGAGCGGATTGCCGGAGTACCCGGGCAGAAAGTCCACTTCGCCGCCGAGCGTCGGCACGCCGACACAGTTGCCGTAGTCGCCGATGCCGCGCACCACGCCGGCGCAGAGGTAGCGATTGCGGGCGTCCTCGAGCGGTCCGAAACGGAGGCTGTTGAGCAGCGCGACGGGACGGGCGCCCATGGTGAACACGTCGCGCAGGATGCCGCCCGCGCCGGTGGCGGCGCCCTGGTAGGGCTCGACGGCGGAGGGGTGGTTGTGCGATTCGATCTTGAAGGCGACCGCCCAGCCGTCCGGCAGCCGCAGCACGCCGGCGTTCTCCCCCGGTCCCTGGACGACTTGGGGGCCGGTGGTGGGGAACGTCCTCAGGACGGTCTTGGAGTGCTTATACGAGCAGTGCTCGCTCCACAGGGCGGAGAAGATGCCGAGCTCGGCGAAGGTCGGGGTGCGGCCGAGCAGCGCCTCGACGCGGGCGTACTCGAGGTCAGTGAGGTTGTGTTCGCGGACCAGCTCCCGCGTGATCGGCGGATCGCCGGGCAGGGTCACCGGCGCCCGCGTCACGTGCCCTGGGCCCGCGCGCCGGAGACCCCTTTCATCACCGCGCGCATCACGCGCGCAATGACATTGGGGTGCGGGTGCTTGAGCACGGCCTCGGCTTCACCCGCGTCGAACCAGATGCCGTGGCAGTGGGTGCATTGATCGATCTGCACTCCCTCCCAGTCACCGGTGATCAGGTCATAGCCGCACTTCGGGCATTTCATGAAGTGCGATTTGCGCTCGGCGTCGGCGGCCTCGCGCTGCAGCGCGGCGCGTTGCTGCCGCAGCAGCTCCGCGTCGCGCCGCGCGAAGTACTCGTCTTCGTTGCGGCTGATGTCGCTCACGGTGTCGTCACCAGATTACGGCCGGGAGGGAGGGCTCGTGGCGAGGACGACTGGCCGCTATACCCGTGCCCCTTCCAGCGCAACACCGCGTCCACCACCTGGTCGTTCTGGAGGATCACGAGGTCCTCGGTGCCGCAGGTGTGCTCGCAGCCGTTGGGATACAAGAGATAGGTGTACGCGCCGGCACTGCGGCGCGCCGCGGGCGGGCCCCACAGGGCCTCGACGTCCTTGGCGCTCATCCCGGGCGCGATCGTCCCCGTGTCCGCCGAGTTATACGGTTCGTCGGCGAGCACCGGATGAGAAGGCGCCGGCTCGATCACGTTGCGCTGCGGCGGCGGCGGCGTGGGCTTCGGCGCCGCCGCGGTCGGGGTCGCCGGGGTGATGGTGTTGACGGGCCCCTTGGCGCCGGTCGTGGGCGTGGCTTTGGTGCCTGCCGGCGGTGGCGTCTTCGTCGCACCGGCGGCAGGAACTCCCGTGGTCGGTCGCTTCGTGGTGTCCCGCGCCGCGGTCGCCGGCGGCTTATTGCGATTCTTTATCTTGTCGACCAGCTGATTCCACTTATCACAGCCCAGCGTGGTGCCCGCCAGCAGCGCGCACATCACCAGCATGCTGCGTCGCATGACCAGCCTCCAGGGAAAGGAAGACACGAGCACCGTCCGACCCGCCAAGGGCTGCGGAGTTGCGGCGCTCGGGATGCGGCATCAGGCCCACTACGGTACGACTGGCACTGCACACGCCCGCGATCTCGCGGGCGGATCCGTTGGGATTCTCGCCGACATAGCGCCACACGACGCGTCCCTCGGCCTCCAGCTCACGCAGGACGCGCTCGTCGGCGACAAACCGTCCGTCGCCGTGCGCCACCGGTACGGTAATCTCTTCACCCCGCGCATACAGGGCGGTGCACGGAGTGTCGGTGGTTTCGACGCGGACGCGCACCGGCCGCGACAGGAAACGCTGGCCGGCGTTGCGCATCAAGGCGCCGGGGAGAAGTCCCGCCTCACACAGAATCTGAAATCCGTTGCAGATCCCCACGACGGTGCCGCCGTCGCGCGCGTGCGCGGCCACCGCCTGCATCACCGGGGAAAAACGCGCGATCGCGCCGGATCGCAGGTAGTCGCCGTAGCTGAAGCCGCCGGGCAGCATCACCACGTCGGCGCCCTTCAGGTCGGTCTCCTTGTGCCAGACGTAATAGGCTGCCGAGCCCGCGGCGGTCGCGGCGTCCAGCGTATCGGCGTCGCAGTTGGATCCCGGGAAGACGACGACGGCGACGCGGCGCATCAGGCAGCCTCCACCAGCACGTGGTAGTCCTCGGTCACGGGGTTGGCGAGCAGCCGGTCGCACATCGCCCGGGCACGCGCCGCTGCGGCGTCACTGGTGGGCGCCTCGAGCTGCAACACCAGGTGTTTGCCGGCGCGCACCGGGCCTACCTCGGCGAAGCCGAGCGCGTGGAGGGCGTGTTGCACGGCCTGGCCCTGGGGATCGAGCAGCGCGGCACGCGGCATCACCCGGACCTCGACACGAAATAGCGCCATCAGGTGCGCCCTCGCGGGCCGATGCCGCGCGAGCGGGGCTCGAAGGTATGGCCGTTCTCGGCATCCCCTCCGGAATCCGAGATGACGATCGGTCCCGCGATGTCGGCCTCGCCGGCGTCGTCCCCGACGAAGAACCCCAGCAGCGCCGCACGGGCCACGCCGTAGGTCATGTAGGTGATCCCCAGCGGGAAGAAGAAGACGTCGTGCTGCGTGATGCCGAAGTAGAGGATAAGCAGAACGATCAGGAGACCCAAGAGCCCCCGCGGAGTGCGCAGGCTGGCGCGGGGCAGCGTGGCGTAGCGGACGTTCGAAACCATCAGGATCGTGCAGATGATCATCAGGAAATTGAGCAGCAGCGGCCAGGGGAGCCCGCGCAGCTGGGTGTACAGATCGGTCTGCGTAAACGGGTAGTACGTCGCCAGCGTCATGCCGGCGGCGGGCGACGGCAACCCGACGAAATAGGTCTTGGCCCGTCCCGCCTGGGTCACGTTGAACCGCGCCAGACGGATCGCCGCTCCCATCACGTAGAAGTAGCAGAAGATCCAGGCGGCGGGCCCGGCGGTCGCGAAGTGCAGCTCGTACATCAGGTATGCCGGGGCGACGCCGAAACTCACCACGTCGACCAGGCTGTCGAGCTCGGCGCCGAAGCGCGTACCGGTGTTGGAGAGCCGGGCGATGCGGCCGTCTAAGGTGTCGAGAATCCCCGCGAAGACGAGGAACCAGCTGGCGCGGTACAGCTCGCCGCGCGACGCCAGCGTCATCGACCAGATGCCGAAGAACAGATTGAAGAGCGTGAACAGACTGGGCACGATGATGACGACCCGCTTCACGCCGCGGCGTCCGCTGCCGCTGCCCTGAGGAGGCAGGGTCATTGCGGATACTCCGCCAGCACGGTCGCGCCCGCCGCCACGCGGTCGCCGATCTTCACCTGCGGCGCGGCGTGGGCGGTGAGGGGCAGGTAGACGTCGACGCGCGAGCCGAAGCGGATCATGCCGAGGCGCGCGCCCTGGGTTGCGCGATCCCCGACCTTGGCGTCGGTCACGATGCGGCGCGCGATCATGCCGGCGATCTGCCGCACCAGCACGGCCCCGTGCGGTCCCGTGAGTCCGATCGAGGACTGCTCGTTGTCGAGGCTCGCCTTGTCCGCCGCGGCATGGAGAAACTTCCCGGGATTGTAGTTCCGGTAGGCGATGGTTCCCGACACCGGGTAGCGATTCACGTGCACGTCGAACACGCTCATGAAGATCGACACACGCAGCGCGCGGCCGTGCAGGAACGCCGGCTCGTCGGTTTCCGTCACGCTGACGATGCGCCCGTCCGCCGGAGCGATCACGACGCGGTCGCCGCGCGGACCGGTGCGCTCGGGGTTCCGAAAGAACACCAGTAGCCAGACGGCGAGCGGCACGAGCAGGACCTCGAGTCCCCACCACCACGGGCTCCAGCGCAGCGCCGCGACCAGGACGAGTGCCGCGAGCCCCCAGCCGATCGCGATGAACGGCCACCCTTCGGGCGCCATTCTCACGCGCCGACCTCCAGCCCCTTGCCGGTGATCAGGCGGTAGGCCTCGCGATAGCGGGCACTGGTCGCCGCGATCACGACCGGCGGCAGCGGGGGCGGCGGCTCGTTACCGTCCCATTTCCCCTGGTCCTTGAGGCCCGAGAGGTAGTCGCGCAGCGGCTGCTTGTCGAAGCTCGGCTGGCCGCCGCCGGCGGTGAAGCGGTCGGCGGGCCAGAAGCGCGAGGAATCGGGCGTCAATACTTCGTCGATCACAAGCAGCGTGCCGTCCGGCGTCGTGCCGAACTCGAATTTCGTGTCTGCGATGATGATGCCGCGGCCGGCGGCGAAATCACGGCCACTCTCGTAGAGGGCGAGGCTGGTGCGCTTCAGGGTGTCGGCGAGGTCGGTCCCTAACGCGTCGGTCACCCGCTTGAAGGTGACGTTCTCGTCGTGCCCTGTCTCGGCCTTCGTCGCGGGCGAGAAGATCGCCGGCTCGAGCTTGGCGCTTTCCACGAGTCCTGCGGCGAGCGGCTCGCCCGCCAGCGTCCCGGACTTCTTGTACTCGGCCCACGCCGAGCCTGAGAGGTAGCCGCGGACGACGCACTCAAAGGGGACCGGCGTGGTGCGGCGCACCAGCATAGCGCGGCCCGCGATGGTGGTGCGGTGCGGTGCGAGCGCGGGCACGCGCTGCACGATCTCAGCCGTGTCGGCGGTGATCAGGTGATGCGGGACGACGTGGGCCAGCTTGTGGAACCAGAACGCCGACAGCTGAGTGAGCACCGCTCCCTTGTAGGCCACCGGCTCCTTCATGACGACGTCGAATGCGCTGACGCGATCGCTTGCCACCATGAGCAGCGTGTCGGCATCGACCTCGTACATCTCGCGCACCTTGCCGCGGCGCAGCAGCGGGAGCGACAGGTTGCTGGCGAGGAGCGGCGTGACGGTCGTCATACCTTCACCTCCGCGGCGCCTGCGACCGGGGCGACGGTTTCGATGCGATGGAGCACGGCGGGAAGGACCTCGTCGAGAAAGTGGTCGACCTGCTGGGGTGCCCGGCCGACGTACTGGACCGGGTCGAGCTCGTCGGGGCGGGCCGCGACCGACAGCGCGCGGAATGCCGGATCGGCGGCGAGGCGGGTAAGGAGATCGTTGGCGGCGCCGCGCTCGGCTACGGCCTGCGAGACCGCGAGGCTGTGGCCGCGGATGACTTCGTGGAGACGCTGGCGATCGCCGCCCGCCTTCACGCCGCGCATCAGCAGGCGCTCGGTGGCGAGAAACGGCAGCGTGTCGTCGACGTGGCGGCGAATGACCGGCTCGCGCACTTCGAGGCCGGCCGCGACGTTCGTGGCGAGGACGAGGATGGCGTCAGTGGCGAGAAACGCCTCGGGAATTACGAGGCGGCGGTTGGCGCTGTCGTCGAGCGTTCGTTCGAGCCACTGCTCGGCCGCGGTGTGCCAGCCGTTCCCCGAGAGCTCGATGACGAAGCGCGCCAGGCTCGTCATCCGCTCGGCCCGCATCGGATTGCGCTTGTAGGGCATGGCGGAGGAGCCCACCTGCTCGCTCTCGAACGGCTCGAGCAGCTCGCCTTCATGCTGCAGCAGGCGCAGGTCGGTGGCGAACTTCGCCGCCGAGGCAGCGAGGCCGGCGAGCGCCGCCAGCGCCTGCGCGTCCTGCTTGCGGCTGTAGGTCTGCCCGGTGACGGGGAAGATCCTGGTGAACCCCATCTTGCCCGACACTCGGCTGTCGAGCTCGCGCACCTTGTCGTGGTCGCCGTCGAACAGATCGAGGAAGCTCGCCTGCGTGCCGGTGGTGCCCTTCACGCCGCGGAACTGCAGCGTCTCGACGCGATGCAGCAGCTCGTCGGCGTCGAGCACGAATTCCTGCATCCACAGCGTCGCCCGCTTTCCCACGGTGGTGAGCTGCGCGGGCTGAAAGTGCGTGTAGGCGAGGCAGGGGAGGGCGCGATAGCGGCGTGCCACGTGTCCCAGCGCCACCAGCACCGCGGCGACGCGGCCGAGCAGCAGCACGAGTCCCTCGCGCATCAGCACGAGGTCGGCGTTGTCGGTGACGTAGGCGCTCGTCGCGCCGAGGTGAATGAATGGCCGCGCTGCCGGCGCCTGCTCGCCGAGGGCGTGGATGTGCGCCATGACGTCGTGACGCAGCCGCTTCTCCAGCTCGGCGACACGCGCCAGATCGACGTCGTCGAGATGCGCCTGGACCTGGTGCACGGCCTCCGCCGGGATCTCGAGCCCCAGCTCCCGCTCGCTCTCCATCAGTGCCAGCCACAGCCGGCGCCACAACCCGATGCGGCGGCGCTCGCTCCAGAGCGCCTGCATCGGGGGCGAGGCGTAGCGGCCGGAGAGCGGCGATTCCCAGGTCACACCGAGGCCCGCGCCGCCGGCTTGAGCTTGTTCCAGTCGGCCAGGAATGTCTGCAGCCCGCGGTCGGTGAGCGGGTGCTGCAGCAGCTTCTTCAGCACTTCAGGCGGCAGCGTGGCGACGTCGGCGCCGATCATCGCCGCTTCGGCGACGTGGCGCGGATGCCGGATCGACGCCGCGAGGATCTGCGTCGCGATAGAGTAGTTGTCGAATATCTGCCGCGTCTCGCGGATCACGTCCATGCCTTCCTGGCCGACGTCGTCGATGCGGCCGATGAAGGGCGACACGTAGGTGGCTCCGGCCTTCGCCGCGACGAGACACTGCACGCTCGAGAAGCAGAGGGTGACGTTGGTGCGGATCCCGTCGGACGTGAGCCGCCGGACGGCGACCATGCCGGCCTCGATCATCGGAATCTTGACGACGATGTTGTCGGCGATCTTGGCGAGTGACTTGCCTTCGGTGAGCATGCCGTCGGTGTCGGTCGCCACGACCTCCGCCGAAACCGGTCCCTCGACGATGGAGCAGATTTCCTTCAGCACATCGCGGGGATCGAGGTCTCCCGCCTGCTTGGAGAGGAGTGTGGGGTTCGTGGTGATGCCGTCGATCAGACCGGCCTGAACCGCCCAGCTGATGTCCTTGAGGGAGGCGGTGTCGAGAAAGAACTTCATGCGGTTGCCTCGGCGTAGAGTTCAGGAGGATAGGTGACGGCCTCGAGATACAGTCCCTGCGGCGGTGCCGGCGGGCTCGCCGCCTGGTTGTCGGTCGCCGTCAGCAGCTGGCGCAAGTCCGACAGCGGACGGCGGGCGAGCGCGATGTCGACCATCGTGCCCACGAGGAAGCGGACCATGCGGTGCAGAAAGCGGTTGGCTTCGATCGTGAAGGTCACCCCGGAGCCGTTGGCGCGCGCGGACCATGTCGCCCGTGCCACGTGACAGCGATAATCGGGCTTGGCGGCCCCATGAGCGGCCAGGCCCCGGAAATCGTGCTCCCCCGGCAGCGTCGCGGCGGCTTCGGCCAGCAGCACCGGTTCGAGGGACCGCCCCAGCGCCCACTCGTAGCGGCGGCGGAACGGCGAACGGCTGGTATCGTCGGTGCCGATCTCGTAACGGTAGCGGCGCGCCGTGGCGGTGCGGCGTGCGTGGAAGCGGGAGGTCATGGGATGGACATGCGCCACCCAGATATCGGGAGGCAAGAGCGCGTTCAATGCCCGTCGTAGCCCCGGCGCATCGG
>DATLVL010000007.1:0-9784 GCA_035577525.1 Gemmatimonadales bacterium
CTCGCAGGTGCCGACGGGAATCAGGAGACGCGGATCGCGCGCCAGGTGGGCGCGAATTTCTTCGGGGACGAGGAGCTTGAGGTGCAGCGGCCCGCTCATCTGGTGATCGCCGGGGTGGCGGCCGTCACGGCTGCCGCCGAGTGGCTGTACGGGATCGACGCCGTGTGGGCGTGGATCGCGGCCGTCGCGTGCGGCGTGACCGCTGGCGTAGCCTTCCTCCCGCCGCGCCGTCCGTTCGCGCTCGCTGCCGGAGCGGCCGCGCTCATTCTCGGGCTCGTCCTCATTTTCGGCATGCGTGGAATACACCAGATCGAGTGCTGTTGGCCGGCGCTGCGCGAGGCGCGCGTCACCGCAGCCTCGAAGCAGCTGCAGGGGACCATCAGCGAGGCGGAAGCCGAGGCGCGCCGCCTCGATTCCATTGGAGCGTTGGCGGCCGCCGATTCCCAGCAACAGTTGTTTGCGGCGCTGGAGCGAGCGATGGTCCAGGGTCCGCAGGACCTGGAGCGGGGAGTCGTCGTCTTCGGGCCCAGCGGAGCGCCGCTCGCGTGGGCGGGACGGCATCGCATGGTGCCGGGTGCCGACACGGCGGAGCTGCACGCGGTCATCACTCCATTTTACGTCACGCTCGAGGCGCGCCGCCAGACGCGCGCAGGCGGCACCGCCGTCGGCACCGTGTTGCTCGATGCGGCGCCCGCGATCGCCGACCGCGGCGGCGCACTGTCGGTGCTGTTCGCCCGCACGCATGGCGTGGAGCTGCGCTTCGATGCCCCTGACGTGGTACCGCGCGACACCGACGAGTTCGACATCTGCCCCCGGGCCTGTGACAAGAGCGCCCCGCTGCTCGTCGTCCGCCCGCGCCCGCCCTCGCAGGGAGATGCGAAGCTCGGGGCGCTGTCCGCCGTGGCGGCACGCGCCGCCGTGTTGATCGCGGCGCTGCTCCTCGCGCTGCTCTTCGCGGCTCCCCCCGGTCGCTGGCGCTGGTTCGTGGCGGTGGGGGCAGCGTGGGCCGTGGCACGCGGGCTGTTCGGTCCCGCCGTCCTCCCCCCCGCGCTGTTTTCTCCCGCCACCTTCTACCGGCCGATGCTCGGCGAATTCTCGGACTCGGCGGGCTCGCTCCTCGCCCTCGCCGGTCTGGCGTTGTTCGCGGCGGGTGCTGTGTGGCGTCGCGGCGTGTCGCGGCGCTGGTGGAGTCTCTCCCTGGCCGGTGTGCTGCTCATCTACACGCCCTACTTCGTGCGCTATCTCGGGCGCGGCATCGCGCCGCCTGCCAAAGGGGTGAGCATCGGACTCTGGCTGTCGTGGGAGACCGCGCTCGCCGTGGCCGGGATGGCGCTGCTGCTGCTGGCGGCGGCGCTGGTGCGGGGGTCCGCGGAGCCGCCGCAACGCCGCTGGACGGTCGTCGCGGCGTCCGCCTGGGCCATCGGCGCCGGGCTCGCCGGTCTGGTCCTCTGGCAGCCCTCGGGAGCGTGGCCCGAGTGGTACACGTTCCTGTGGCTGCCGGCGTTGGTCGGCGTGATCGTTCCCACTCCACGCCGCTGGGCGCTTCCCGGCATCGCCGTCGTCGCCGGGACCGCGGCCGCACTGGTCACCTGGGGTGCCGCCGTTGAGGGCCGGCTGGCCCTCGCCGAGCGCGACGCGCAACGGCTCGGCACGGAGCCCGATCCGTTGGCGGTCGCCGCGCTGGAGCGCCTCGGCGACCAGGTGGGCGAGGACCCGCCGCCGCGTACCGCCGCCGATCTCTACGCGTTGTGGCGCGGCTCGCCGCTCGCCGAGGAGGACTATCCCACGACGCTCGCCGTATGGGGGCCGCGCGGCGACGAGCAGGCCGAGCTGCGACTCGCTACGGTCGATCTGCCGACGCCGCTGCTCGCGGCGTTAGCGCGCTCCGAGCCCTCGAGTGGCCTGCGCGTCGAGCGCCTGGAGCGCATGTGGGGAGTGCACTACGTCCTCACGACGCCCGTCCCCGGCGACGTGACACTCACCGTCGGTGTGGGACCACGCTCGCGGCTGCTCCAGGAGAGTCGCGTCGCCCGGTTCCTGCGCGGCGAGCCTGCCCTCGAGCCACCCTACGCAGTGACGTTCACGATTCCCGTGTCCGAGCCGCCGCCGCACTCGGTGCGTTGGACGCGTTCCGGTTGGACGGCGCACGGCCATCTCGGAGCGGTGCTCCCGAGAGGCAATGCGCTCGTCCACCTCACCGTGGACCTGCGCGGTCCCTGGCCGCTGCTCGTGCGCGCCATGCTCGTCGTGCTGTACGACGTGCTGCTGCTCGCGCTGGCGTGGGGCATCGGGCGCATCGTGGCGGAAGGTTGGCGCCCCACGTGGCCGATCCCGCGCGGCGCCCTCACGAGCTACCGCGGCCGGCTCACCATCGTGCTGGCGGCGTTTTTCGTCGCCCCGTTGATCGCGTTTTCGGTCTGGAGCTTCGCCCGGCTGGGCGACACGACGCGCGCCTCGGGTGACCTGATGATTCATCAGACGCTGCGCGACGCGGCGGCGAGCGCCAACGCGGCGGTGGCGGGAGGCCCCGAGAAGCTCGCGGAGTTGGCCGCCGACCTCGGGCAGGCGATGGACGCCGACCTCTGGTCGTACCAGGGCGGGAAGCTCGCCGGGACGAGTGCGCCGGTGCTCGCCGAGCTGGGGCTCGTCGATCCGTTGCTCGCGCCTGCCGTGTACCGCCGGCTCGCGCTGGAGGACGAGCTCGAGATGAGCGTCAACGCACAGACAGCCGGGCGGCCGACGCGCATCGGCTACCGCGTGATCGGCGGGGAAGGGTCGCAACAGGTCGTGCTCGCCACGCCGCAGCTCACCGATGATGAGACACTGCGGCGCCAGCAGGAAGACCTGGCGCTGGTGCTGATTCTCGGGACGATCGCCGGCTTCATCGCCGCGGTCGGGCTCGCCGGCTTGGCTGCGCGGACGATGGCGCGACCCGTGGCGGTGTTGCGGGACGCGGCGCTCGCCGTGGGTCGTGGCGAAACGCCGCCGCCGTTCCCGCTCGACGCGCCGCGCGAGTTCACGCCGGTGCTGAGCGCGTTTGATCGCATGGCCCACGACGTACGCAAGAGCGCCGCAGCCCTCGAGGAGGCGCGCCAGCGCACCGCGCAGGTGCTCGGCAACGTCGCGACCGCCGTCGTCGCCCTCGACGCCGGTCTCGCGATCACCCTCGCCAATCCGCGCGCCGCCGAGCTGCTCGGCGCCGAGCTCGAGCCCGGGCAGGGCCTCGAGTCCGCCACACCACCGGCATGGGCGCCGGTGTGGAAGGCGGTGCGCGAGTTTCTCGCGGCGCCGCCCGCGGGCGGCGGCATCGCCGACCGGGAGTTCACGATCGGCGGCCGCGACATCCGCGTGCAGATCGCGCCGCTCGGTAGCGCGCGCGCAGGGTGCGTCGTCGCCCTCGACGACACCACGGCGCTGGCGCGCGCCGCCCGCGTCCTCGCCTGGGGCGAGATGGCGCGCCAGGTGGCACACGAGATCAAGAATCCGCTGACGCCGATCCGCCTCGGCATCCAGCACCTCGAGCGGGTCTACGGCTCCGGCGGGTCCGACTTCCAGGAAACGCTGCGCGACACCGCCGAGCGCATCACGACCGAAATCGACCGGCTCGACGCGATCGCGCGCGCCTTCTCCCGTTTCGGCGCGCCGGGAGAGCAGCAGGCGGCGCTCGAGGCGGTTGACCTGCACACCGTTGCCCGCGAGGTGGTGCAGCTCTATGGGCTGGGAGACAGCGCCGCCACGGCGCGAGTGATGCTCGACGGGAAGTCGGGGGCGCTGGTCCAGGCGCGCAAGGACGAAGTCAAGGAAGTGCTCGTCAACCTGGTGGAGAACTCCCGCAACGCCGGCGCGAAGGAGATCGTGGTCCGGGTGGAAGACGGAGGCCAGCTGCTTGCGGTGCAAGACGACGGCCGCGGCATTCCCGCGGAGGCGCTGGGGCGGGTGTTCGAGCCGACCTTCTCCACCACCTCCTCCGGCTCGGGGTTAGGGCTGGCCATCGCCCGGCGGCTGGTGGAGAGCTGGGGGGGCTCGATTACCCTGAGCAGCACCCCCGGGAAGGGGACGACGGTGCGTTTAGCCCTCAAAAAGGCCCCTCGCTCTGGTGCGACGTGACCCGACTCACAACATTGTACGCCATTCTGTGCCACCATTTACCTGTCCCCCCACGAGGTGCATTGTGCGGCGTACGGCGGTCATCGGCTGGTCGCTGGTGGGTCTACTTGCGTGGACCGTTCCGGCACACGCCCAACTGTCGTTCGACGCCCGCCGCACCGGCATGGCGGGGGTCAGCCTCAGTCGCGATGGTGCCCTGAGCCGGTACAACCCGGCATATCACGCCGTGCCGCAGCGCGAAGGACGCTCCGCCAAGTTCACCATTCCGATTCCCCTGGGGCTGTTCCAGGTGCTGAAGGACAGCGCCGCGTTCGACATTCACAAGTCGTACTTCAATCCGATCGCGCTGGCGGACTACATCCTCCATCCGCCGCTCTATTACGAAATCAAGAAGGTCCCCGAGCCGACGAACAACGTCGAGTTTACGATCGGCAAGGACTCGCTCGTCGTGGACCTCGGCGCCTCGTCGCAGCTCGTCCCCACCGACCGCTTCAGCTTCGGGGGATCGAGCCGGCTGATGGACATCGGACCGACGATCAAGGGCTTTCACGTCGGCGTGTTGCTGTGGGAGGACCACGAGGTCGGGTTCCAGCTGGGCGACACGCTGCTGCAATTCCTGCGGCAGAAAGTCCCCGCGAAAACCAACACGCGGTACACGGGAACCGGTGACGGCGTGGCGCAGGGTGGCTTCGCGCCGACGCTCGCCTATTCCGGCAAGTTGTGGGGCGACTCCGCGAAGGCGATCTACGTCGGCGCCGCCCTCCATTACTATCTCGGCGCGGCGTACGGATCGATCCGCGGCAACGCCGGGATCACGACCGGCGATTCGCTGTTCACCGGCCCCAATCCCGTGACGCCGACCGTGGCGGGGCGGGTGCAGTACTCCAAATGGGGGAATTCGTTTGGACACGGCATCGGCAGCGACGTCGGGATGGTGTACACGAGCGGTCCCGTCGAAGTGGGACTCGGCATCAACGATATCGGCGCGACGCTGACCTGGACCGACACGCGCGTCGACAGCGTGCACTTCGACACGTCGGCCAACGATTTCGCGTCGCAGGAGATCGCGAACCACGTCACCACGAAGACGAAGCTGCCGATCACCTACGTCGCGAACGCCGCGCTCGATCTCGGCTCCAACACGACGGTCGGCGCCGAAGTGCTCAACAACGGCCGCGGCACGACGGTCCAGCTCGGCGTGGAGCAGCGCGTCGGGCCGCTGGCGCTGCGCGGCGGCGTGGCGCGCGATCAGCGCAAGCGGGTGCAGATCGGCGCGGGCACGGGGCTGCGCTTCGGCCCCTTCAGTCTCGACGTCGGCTTCCTGACGCACTCGAGCTCTCTCTCCAACTCGCGCGGGATCACGATGGCCACTTCCTTGTCGATCTATTGATGAACACGCGCGTGCGCAGTCTCGCATTCGTCCTGGCGGCCGCGCTCCTCGTGGGCTGCGGCGAGGGCCGGGCGATTTTCAATGTCGACGTGCTGAGCTTTATCGGCGGCGGCGGCAACGATTCCGTGAATTACGCGATTCCGGGCGGGGCCTCGGGGACCGTCGACAATCCCCCTGTGAAGGTCACGCTGCTCAAGGGACTCGGGAATTCCACCGTCGATTCGGTGTCGCTCGACGTCGCCGCGCGGGTGCATAACCTCACCGACAGCGGCAAGGTCAAGTTCCAGATCTTTTTCGCGGGCACGCAGGCCGGCACGTACCTGGGGACGCCCTATGCGCAGGACTCCGCCGTGCTGCACGGCGATACGGTCGCGACGCTCGCACCGGGCCGGATTCCCATCCTGGCCGACAGCATCTTCGGGAAGGACACGATCTTCGTCGGCGTCCGTGTGGCGGTGACGTCCCGGCCGGGACCAACGATGACCGGCGCGGTGACCCTGTCGCGGGTCATCCTTCGCATTGTGCTGCAAGACAAGATCTTTCATTGATGCAGATGCGTGAGCGGTATATGCGGTGAGCAGGTCTCCGCGCCTGCCTGCCGCTCACTGTTCACCGCTCACCTCTCACGCATTTGTCTTCGAGGTGCGAGATTTTAGTGCAGCGATGAGCCGTCATTCGTGATCGACGCCCGAACTCCTGAGCGCCATGGGCCGCGGCCCCACCGCCGTGGCCTCGTGGCGCTGTTGCTGTCCGTGGCGCTGGCGACGTGTACCACGGACCATACGCCCACCGGTCCGGGACGCGGCGGGCGCGGCTACCTGGCGATCCGGCCGCTGATCCAGGCGCCGGCCGACCTCGCCGCCTTCAACCTGACGATCGATTCATTGCGCGTCATCGCGCTGCGCCCGCCGTCCGACACCGCCGCCGACACGACCGTCTTCTTCAATCCCGATTCCACGAGCCTCCATCTCGCGCTGCCGATCTCGCTGACGTCCAACCCGGAGACGCTGACGCTGATCCTGCAGCTGCTGGCGGGCAAGAAGGTGATGTTCAGCGGCGCGCAGAGTGTGTCGGTCTCGGCGGGGCCACCCGACACGTCGGGGGCGCCCGTCGTGCCGCTGTCCTACGTCGGCCCGGGGTCGGGAATCACGCAGCTGCAGATCACGCCCCAGGATTCGGTCGTGAACCTTGGCGGGACACAGGTGTTCCGCGCCACCGCGACGGCGAGCGGCGTTCCCATCGATTCGTTCTACGTCGCCTGGACCACGAGCGATACGACGAAGGCGAAGATCAACGCCCAGGGCCTGCTCAAGGCTCCCGGCGCGCGCGGCGCGGTGTTCGTGCGCGCGGTCACACCCAACAACGTGCGCGACTCGACCCGCGTCACGTTCATCCCGACGCCCGCGGCGCTGACGATCGCATCCGGTACCGGGCAGAGTGCGACGGTGGGAACCCGGGTGTCGTTGCCGTTGCGCGTGCAGGTGACAGCCAGCGATCTCGGGGGCGTGAAGGGTGTGCCCGTGAAGTTCGCATCGCCGTCGGGCACTGTGCAGGACTCGATCGTCGCGACCGACAGCGCGGGGTTCGCCGAAGACACGGTCACAGTGGGGACCGTGTCGGGGTCACAGCTCTTTACCGCCACCGTCGGCGCGCTCAAGCCCGACACGTTTACGGTCACCGCCACGCCGGGCGCCGCGTCCGCGGCCAAGTCGGTGGTCACCGTCTCGAGCGCGACGATCTCCTCGGGCGGCGTCGCAACGCTCACGCTGCAGGCGAAGGACGCCTTCAACAACAACCTGACGACCGGCGGCGCGGCCGTCGTGTTCAGCGCGTCGGGCGGCACGAGCACGGGGACGATCGGCTCGGTGGTCGACCACGCCAACGGGACGTACACCGCGACGTTCACCGGGCTCGTCTCGGGCACCGCCACCACGATCGGCGCCACGGTCAACGGCACCGCCGTCACCACCACGCTGCCGACGATCGCCGTCACGGCGGGCACGATCTCACCGCTGACGTCGGTCGTGTCGACCTCCAGCGGCACCGTATCGTCGGGCGCGAGCGCGACGCTCACGCTGCAGGCGAAGGATTCCGGCGGCAACACGATCACGACGGGGGGCGCGACGGTCGTGTTCTCGCGCTCGGGCGGCACCAGCAGCGGCGTGATCGGCGCCACGACCGATCACAGCAACGGCACGTACACGGCGACGTTCACCGGCGACACGGCCGGTACGGCGACGACGATTCGCGCCACGATCGGCGGAGTGCTGGCGACGTCGACCACGACGATCACCGTCGTGCCGGGGAACACGACCGCCGCGAAATCGGTGATCACCGTCTCGAAGGACAGCGTCGCGTCGGGGGCGAAGGACACCCTGACGCTGCAGGCGAAGGACTCGGCCGGGAACAACCTCACGACGGGCGGGCTCGTCGTCGTGTTCAGTCACGCCGGCGGCACGAGTACCGGAGCGATTTCGGCGACGACCGACAACAACAACGGCACCTACACCGCGACGCTCACCGGCGACACGGCGGGAACCGCGACCACGATCCACGCCACGATCGGCGGGCAGCAGGTGACGTCGACGCTCCCCACGATCAAGGTGATTGCGGGCGCGATCGCGACCGCCAAGTCGGTCGTGACGTCGAGCGACTCGGTAACTACGACGGGCGGCGTGCTCACGCTGACCCTGACGGGGAAGGATGCGGCGGGCAACCTGCTCACCAGGGGTGGGTCGACGGTCGTGTTCACTCAGGGCGGCGGCACGAGCACGGGGACGATCGCGCCCAGCCCGGCGACGGATAATGCCAACGGCACGTATACGGCGACGTTCACGGGCGTGAACGGCGGCACGGCGACGACAATCGGCGCGACGATCGGCGGCGTGGCCGTCACGTCGGCGCCGCTGCCCACGATCCGCGTCATCGCGACCGTTCACGCTGCCGACATCCTGGCCGACGAGACGTGGGCCGCCGGAACGCACACGGTTACCGGCTATCTCCGCGTCCGCAACGGCGCCAAGCTGACGATCGCGCTGGGCGCCACGGTGAAGTTCGACGCCGGCGCCGGACTGCAGATCGGCGACACGACGCTCGCTCAGACGGGCCAGCTGTTGATGGACGGCACGCAGGCGGGCGCCGCACCGGGGATCACACTCACCGCCAACACTGGGTCGCCCGTGCCGGGCTTCTGGAAGGGCATCGAGGTGCAGCGCAACCTCGGGCTCACCACCTGGCGGCGCACGTTGATCGAGTGGGCCGGCGGGACGAGGGCAGCGTTCGGGGCGCTGCCGAGCGAGGCCTGCATACTGTTCGTCAACCGCTCGGGCGCCGAGGTCGATCTCGACAGTATGCGCATCCGGCAGTGCGTCCACGCCGGGGTGCACCACTTCGGCGGCACGTCGCACATCCACCGCTCCGAGGTGGACAGCGTCACGGGCTCGGGGATTCACGCCGATTTGGACGCCACCCTGCAGCTCGACTCGAACACGGTGCGCGGCTCGGGGCAGGAAGGGTTGCTGCTCGGCAGCCCGGCGACGAAGCTGTCCCCGTCGCGCTTCAACCGCTTCCTCGGCAACCAGACGTTCGGGATTCAGATGCAGGCGGTGCAGCTGCCGGGACTGCTGAAGCAGGATTCGATCGCCGGCAACACCACCGACTTCATCGCGGTGAACGGCGGCCAGCCCGACCCGACGGCCGGTGCGTTCACGATCTTCGCCCAGCCGCAGCGCGGCGGCTCGAACGGCTATGTCGTGAACGGCCTGCTCGACGTCGGCAGCTCCACCGGCCAGGCGGTGACGCTCGATTCGAACCTGGTGCTGCGCTTCGCGACGCAGAGCGGGCTGTTGATCGGCGACAGCGCCGGCACACGCAGCGGATCGATCGTGTCGCTCGGGACGAATCGTACCAACGCGCCGCGGCTCACCTCGGCGAGCCTGACGCCCGCGGCGGGGGACTGGTACGGACTCGAGATCGGGCGGCTCTCGACCAACACGCGGCTCGACAACGTGCGCATCGAGTTCGCCGGCGATTCCATCGGCGGGCGCAGCAAGCACCGCTTCGGTTTGGACATCCACAGCCCCGCCGCCCAGACGCTGGCGGTGGACAGCGTCGTGGTGGTCCAGAGCGGCAAGGTGGGTTCGGACACCAATTCGGCCGGCATCGGGGTTCTGGGCTCGGGCTCCGGCGTGGACGTCCGCCGGTCCGTGGCGCAAGGAAACCGCGGCTATGGCATCGTGGTGGCCGGGGTGCCCAACGTCAAACTTGTGGGCGATACGGCCAGCGGCA
>DATLVL010000008.1:0-2502 GCA_035577525.1 Gemmatimonadales bacterium
CCCTTACAAAGCGGCGTTCGACGCGCAGAGGGGCGCCCACTTGCAGGTCGGATTCGACAGCCGGATCGATCCGACCACGCTCGCCCGGACCCCGTCGGTCATAGGGGCGAGCGCGTATGGCGGTCCGTATCCCGCGACTGCTCTTCAGTTTCAGTCGAGGGGGCACAAGTACTCGGTCACCGCCTTCGGACGCAACGATCCGGGCGGCGCCGTCGAACAGCTTCGCGTCAGCGCCGGCCGTTGGCCGGCGGCTGACGACGAGATCGCGCTGGCTCTGTCCTATGCCAACCTCAATCACATCTCCGTCGGGGACCGGATCAAAGTCGTGAGCGTCGCGCAGGCTCCGGTCCTCACCGTCGTCGCGTTGATCGTAGACATCGATGAGGTCCGCGCCGACGTCGGCGGCGGACGTGCATGGGTGCGCGGCTCGGCCATAGGACCCCTGACCGCGCAGGATTCCTCGTTCCTGATGATGGATTACCGCTTTGCCGCCGATCCGACGTCCGCCCAGCTGCAGGCGGTGACGGACAAGCTTCGCGCGTCGCTTCCGCAGGGAAGCATCGTGAACTCGACCAGCTACCTGCTGCTCCGCAGCATCTTCAACGTCCCCGACCAGGTCCTAACCGGGGTGCTCACCGCTTTCAGCCTGCTCGCTCTCGCGGCGACGGCGGCGATCGTGGCCAACCTCGTGACCGGAATCGTCATCTCGTCGTACCGCGAGATCGGGATCATGAAAGCGGTCGGGTTCACGCCCCTTCAGGTAGGCGGCGTCTTCGTCCTCCAGGTCCTGATTCCTTCGGCGGCCGCCTGCTTGATCGGCATTCCCGCAGGCACGATCCTGAGCCAGCCGCTTCTGGCCAACAGCTCATCGGCGCTCGGTGTCGCCTACCAGGCTTCTTACTCGCCGGTTCTCGATCTGCTTGCGCTCGGCGGAGCCCTGCTCATCGTGACCGTCGCGGCCCTGATCCCGGCTTTGCGGGCGGGCTTGCTCAAGCCCGCGATCGTGATCGCCAACGCCACCGCCCCTCGAGGACAGACTGGCCGCTGGCTCCGCCGGCTCGCATCTCGAGTGGGACTGCCGCGGTCCATCAGCCTCGGGCTCGGCGACGCGGTCGCGCGGCCGGTGCGCGCTTTCCTCACTGTGATCGCCATCTTCGCCGGCGTCGCCACCATGGTCGCCGCACTCGGCGAAACGCGCAGCTTCGCCGCGGTTTACGGCTACGAGGGACACGTCGGGCACGTGGACGTCACCGTCAAGAAGAGTCCCGCCCTGGCGGACTCCGACGCCATGCGGCTGTTCAGCTCCCAGCCCGAGACCGAGCGTGTGGTCTCGCAAACTGCTGCCACCATCACCGTCACAGGGATCTCGGATCCGGTCTCCGCGGACATCTTTCGCGGTGACTCGTCATCGCTCGGCTACCTGCTGACCGCCGGCCGCTGGATGCAGGTTCCTGGCGACGTGGTGGCTCCCAGGGGGCTCGTCCAGGACGCCCACCTCAAGCTTGGTGACACCTTCACGGGCACGTTTCGCGGTGCGGCCCTGACGCTGAGAATCGTGGGCGAGGTCTACGACTTCACTAGCGGCCCGGGCGGCCACCAACTGTTCCTCGACTGGTCGACGGTAGCGCCGGTGGCGCCGGAACTCAATCCGTCCGGCTACCTGATCACGCTCATGCCCGGCTCGAATGTCGACGCTTACGTGACGCGCCTCGCCGCCGCCCAGCCCGACCTGCTTGACGTCCAGGCCGCGAACAGCGGCAACACCGCATTGCTCGCGACCATCGGCGCCGTCCTGTTCGCGATCGCCGGCCTCATCGCGTTGATCGCGGTCGCCGGCATCTTCAACACGGTCCTGCTGAGCACGCGCGAGCGCGTGCGTGAAACCGCGACTCTGAAGGCGCTCGGCATGAGCCCGCGCCAGGTGATCGCGATGGTTGCGGCCTCGGCCGGGTTCCTGGCGCTGCTGGCCGGCGTGGCTGCCGTGCCCGCCGGCGTCGTGCTCTACAGACAATTGTTCGACCTGCTGAGCAACCTTGGCGGCGACGACACGCCGGTTGCCCTGTACGACGTCTTTGCCCCATGGGAGCTGGTCGCGATACCGCTGGCGGGCATGGCAATCGCAGTCCTGGCGGCGCTGATCCCTGGGCGTTGGGCGGCACGGACCAACGTGGTCGAGGTCCTGCACGCGGAATAATCGACGGGAGCCCAATGGCCCAACTGATTTATTCGGCGATCACGTCGCTCGACGGCTACGTGGCGGACGAGGCCGGCAAGTTCGACTGGGCTGAGCCGGCTGAGGATGTGCACGCGTTCGTCAACGACCTCGAGCGTCCGGTAGGCACGTACCTCTACGGGCGCCGGATGTACGAGGTGATGGCGGCGTGGGAGGCGATCCCGGGCCTCGCCGATGAGCCGTATGTCATCCAGGACTACTCGGCGATCTGGCGGGCGGCCGACAAGATCGTTTACTCCCGGACGCTGAAAGCCGTGTCCAGCTGCCGG
>DATLVL010000009.1:0-21849 GCA_035577525.1 Gemmatimonadales bacterium
AGAGCTTCCCCGCCGCGGCAAGGCACGACGGCGATGACTGCTTCGAGCGGCAGCGGCTGCGTGACGAGGTCCGGGCGCTCCTTGCTCTCCCCTTTCAGGGCGCTGCCGAGTACGCGGGCGATCGCCACGCTCAGGAACGACGACGCGACGTACGGCCGGTCATTGACGTACTGCTGCAGTAGGCCGCCATCGCCGGCAGGGCCCTGGCGGCCGCGCACGAGGCCGACCCCGTCCACGTCGAGCAGCAACGCGGCGGTGCAACGGTCGGGCGTCGCCTCCGGATAGAAGACGTGCGCCCGACCGAAGGCGAGGTCGAAACTCTGCGCCCGGGCCGGGTTCTTGTGCAGCAGGTACCCCAGATCCGTCGCCGGGCGCAGCGTCGTCGTCAGCGCGAGCAACATGTCATGCGTCCTCGTCCCAATTCGGATCCGCCTTGCGCTCGGCGGTGCGCGCGCGGTGGAAGGCGCGCGACAACGCCCGCTGATCGGCGGTGCACTGATAGATGTACTCGATGAGACGCGCCCGTGCGCGCACCCGCGCCCCCGTGAGGTCGACGAACATGACCCACTCGGGCACCGGTGATTCACTGAGCGACGCCTCGATCGCTTGCGCCATCTCGCGGCTCACGGCCCACCACTCGATGTGCGTCACCACGAGGAAGTAGTCGACCGGCAACTCGGGCCGACCCGCCTGCTCGTACCGCTCTTTTGTGATCTTCATGGTCCGCCGGCCGCGGACTGCGCGGCCCCTCAAAAGAAATCGCCCCGTCCGGCGACGCGCGCGGACGGGGCGATCAGTCGCGGACTAGCCGTCTAGATCGGTCCCGCTCGCCCCGCGTTGTCGGGCGTAAATGTGCACGGCGACGCCGCGCGTGGCCGCGAACGCGCCACCCGCACATCGCCTGCTGCCTGTCGGCCATGCATCGCAAGGACAGTCATGGGATTACCTCAAACCTCTGCTCGTCTGACGCCACATCGTGTACTCGCTATTGAACTTCAGGACGGCCGGATTCTAACAGGGCGGGGCGACAACTCCAAGGAGGGACTACTGGCCCGGCGGCAGGCGGAACACCGCCATCCCGGGATTGAGCGTTGCCGGAAACGCCGCCCCGCCCGGCGCCGCGAACCGCACCGAGACCGCCGCCGAGCTCGCGGGCGTGTCCAGCCGGAAGTAGGTCACCGTACCGGGATAGAGCACCGCGGTCGACGTGTCGCCGGTGACGGCAAAGAGCTGGACCGGCATCGGCAACGGGATATCGGAGCTCGGCCCGGAGGTGGTGAACAGTCTGGCCCACAGCTGCCGCATGTTGCGCGACGTGAACCGGTCGACGGCCGGTGCCGTGGTGCGCGGCAGACCGGGCAGGCTGTCGGTGTAGAGGGCCAGCCCGAAGTCGGCGAACAGCGCGGGGAACGGCCGGCCCGTGGCCTGCTCGATGTCCGCCACACCCCCCGCTGGACCGAGCTCGAGCTGCCGGTACATCCCGGCCCCTCCCTGATCGACGAGCCAGCGCACCAGGAGCCACGCGCCACCACGCCACGAGTCGCCCGGCTGGTCATCCGATTCGAGCGTGATGCTCGCGGTGTCGGGCAGCAGCCCGAACTCATAGGAGTCGAACAGGAAGCTCTGCACGAAGCCTTGTGCCGAGTCCGGGAACAGCTGCGACGGATCGGTGCGGCACGACGGCGGCGGACAACGCGACTCGTAGTAGAGCGAGCCCAGCTCCTCCGCCGCGATACTCATTCCTTCGTCCAGCCAGCTGGCCTCGGGTTGCCCGCCCCCGACTACGACGTGCTGCGAGTAGCTGATGAGGTGCTGCAGCTCGTGCAGGAACACGGCCGGCACGTCAAAACCCACTTCATCCACGGTGTGCGCACAGCTCGACACGCCGTTCGGGTCCGGCACGATCGAGTAGAAGATCTCGCCCTGGTTCGAGTGCGGGTCGGACGAACCGGAGAAGTCTTCGGGGTTGAAAAATCCCGCGACGAATCCTTGGGTCGAGCAGGTCGCCGCCGGCGTGTCCGCGTTCACCACCTTGGACATCAGCATGATGATGCGGCCGTTCTGGTCGATGTCGGAGGGCTTCCCGAACGCGGCGGTGTCGATGGGCCAGAGCGTCTGGTCAAAGTAAGACCCGAATGTCTGGAGCTGCGCGGGCGTGAAGCCGGATGGAGCGAGCGTGTCGAGGTAGAGCAGCAGGTTGGTGCCGCTGTAGGCGAGTCGCGCGGTCACCGTCGCGAACGTCGCAGACGTAAAGTTCGAGAGCACCTGGAAGTTGTGTATCGTGTCGGGCGCTGCCATGCTCGCGAGACTCTGGCGCCGCAGCGCGGGCGTGCGCAACGTGCCGGACCGCGCCAGCTCCGTCCCCTGCTCGCGCAAATAGCGATCCGCCATGCGCTGCGCCGTCAATGGCCGAGCCCGGAGCCCTTGCAGCTGTGCTGCCGCGTGCATCCGATTGGCCGCGGCGGCGGGTGACAGCGTTCCGCTGGCAACGCTGTAGTTCACCAGCTGAAATGGCGCCTGGTCGGTAGCAAACTCTGGGACAATGAGATAGCTCGCGCCGCCACCGGCGAAGGTGACCGTCGTGCCGCCGTTGCTGCAGTCGAGCCGCAACGTCGCCGCGACGGCGAGCCGCACCGTGTCGCTGGGCAGGCAGGGATTACGAGTGAAGGTAAACGTGTGCGGAGCCGTCGAGTCCGAGCTGTTACAGGCGACGGCGCCGACAGCGGCGCAGACGATGGCGAGGCGAGACCGGGGAGCCGAGGGAGCCCTCACGAGGCTAAGTGGTACTGCGAGCCCGCCACGAAGTTCCTGAGCAATGCTCGCGTTAACAAGGCCGGGCGTGTGCCGTCTTACGCGCCCCCGCGAATGACCTCGACACGCAGCTCCACCCACCCGTCGACCTGGTAGTACTCGGCCCGCAGCCGGTGTCGTCCGCCGGCGATCGGCACCTCGTCGACCTGCGACTCGTGCGGCGTCCAGGCATCGACCCTAAGTGTGTCGTCGACCCAAACGCGCACCGCGTCGTCGCTGATGGTGCGGAGCCGGAAGGACCCGGGCGGCAGGTCGACGGAGCCGGTGGCGTCGAGCGACCAGTGCTCCTGCGGAAGGTGGGCCATCGATCGAGGCGGCCGGTACCACATGAAATCGAGCCGCGGCGCCAGCCCCGAATCGATCGGTTGCGCGAACCGGTTGGCGCTGTCGCTCCAGGTGAAGAAGCGCATGCGCCAATCGATCGGCGGCTCGAATCGGCCATAGGAGAATCGATAGGGCTGCCCCACGGCGCGCGCGACCCCTCGCGGGGACATGGTTGCCGCGCCGCGATACTCGAGCGTGACGCTCCAGTCGCCCAGTGAATCCCTCGCCGGCGTGACTACGAGCGTGTCGCCGACTCGACCGCTTGTTCGTGAGAGCGCGGCAACGCCGCGACGTGACACCACACGCCAGCGACCCGCCGGGCCGAGGACCGCGAGCCGCAACGGCACGGCGCGCGTCGAGTCCTCTGCCACCGGCCACAGTTTCGGACTACGCCAATCATAGGGGCCCCATTCATCTACTATGATGGCCGACCGGTCCCGCCGCGACATGGCCGACACGGGGTAACCGGACAGCGTCGGCAAGCCGGTCGCCGGCTCGGCCGTCGGCAGCGATGTGTCGCGCGTCGTCACATTGTCGCTGATGTCGACCCGGGCCGTATCCCGCAGCACCGCGAGCGAGTCGACGTCGAGCCAGTGGTTGGCAGTGAAGCCGAGTCCCGAAGTCTGTCGCGCGCGCAGCGCGACACGGTTCCGCACAAACACATTGAAGGAGATCCGATAATCGCGGCTGCGCGTGTCGTGGTGTTTGGGGTAGCCCCAGTCCGAAGGCTCGATCGAGTCGGCCCACAGCTGGATCGCCGTCGAGTCGTGGGCAAAGCGATTTGCCTCGATGAGGTTGTCCTGCCCGTGCTCGATCGCGATGCCGGTCCGGTTGCCGCGGAAATCGTTGCCGGCGATGTGCGACGAGAAGCTGTACCCGCCCCACACACCGTATTCGCTTCCCCAGGCGCGGTTGTTGACGATGTCGTTGCGACTGAACGTTGCTTCGATGCCATTGGCCGTCGCGTAGCTGACGTCGTTTCCATAAATCAGGTTGTCGTTCGCGCCACCCGTCCCTGAATCCATCGTCGTCTGCCCTGCCCACAGAAACACGCCGTCGCCGCCGTGCGTGAGCGAGTTATCGGCGATGATGTTGTGGCAGCTCTGCTCGTAGATCAGCAAGTCCGCCGAATCCTGGCCGCGCGTGTACCAGCGATGGCTGTAGCCGCGCACGTCGTAGTCGATGCGGTTGTGGAGGATCGAATCGTCGGAAGAGCGATACAGTCCCACGCCGAGGCCGGAATTGAACGAGAAGTCGTTGTCGCGAATCGCGACCCCGTCGCTCCGCACGACGAGCAGCGCGTTCATCCCCTGGCGCACGGTGTTGCCGCGCACCGCTCCCCCCGTCACGTCCGCCAGGTAGATCGCCGCGCCGTAGCGCAACCATTCATCGTGCTCGTTGTGGTGAAACGTCAACCAATCGACGAGGCTCTCGTGCTCCACCAGCGAGTAGAGCCGCGGCTTCCAGTTGTAGCTCAGGTCATTGTCGACAAGCGTGAGGCCGTGGGTGCCGCGCGCCAGGATGCCGACCTTGTAGCCGCGCACGCGAGCGCCCTGGAGCCGGACGTTCGTGCCGCCAAGGACGATGATCGCGGTGTCTCGCGCCTGGTCAGGATCGGCCTCGGGTGAAATCCGCTGTAACGTCGCACCGCGGAAATCGACGCTAATGCCGTCGCCTTTCACGGTAATCGGTGCGGTCAGCCGGTAGATCCGCGGAACGACACGGACCGAGCGCGTGATCACCATCCCCGACTGCAGCTCGATCGGGGCCTGTGCGAGGATCAGGACCAGAGGCAACACGGACAGGCCTACTGTACGGTCAGCTCCGCGTGCAGATCGGCGGTGGACGATTCTCCCACCCACACGTCGAACACACTCGGCTCGACCCCCCAGCGCTTCGTCTGCGGGCTCCAGAACTGCAGCTCGTTCTTGCCCAGGGAAAAACGCAGCGTCTGCGTCTCGCCCGGTTTGAGCGTCACGCGGCGGAAGCCTTCGAGCTGCCGCACCGGGCGGGACGCCGAGCCGGAACGCTGATGGACATAGAGCTGCACGACGGCATCGCCTGCTACCGAGCCCGTGTTGGCGACGTTCACGCTCACCGCGACCGAGTCCCCTGCCTTCATCCTGGTCTTCGAGAGATGCAGGCTATCAAAGCGAAACGTCGTGTAGCTGAGTCCGTACCCGAACGGATAGAGCGGCTTGCTGGTAATGTCCCAGTACCGCGACGTGAACCGCGGATCGTTCTCCGGCATTTGCGTGAGATTGTGATTGTAGTAGAGCGGCTCCTGCCCCGCGGCGCGCGGCCAGCTCACTGGCAGCTTGCCGCCGGGATTCACGTCGCCGAACAGTACGTCGGCGATCGCATTGCCCCCCTCCACGCCGGGGAACCAGGCTTCGAGGATCGCCGCCGCGTGCACCGCCAGCCAGTTGATCTCGAGCGGCCGGCCGTTCTCGAGCACGACCACGACCGGCTTGCCCGCCGCCCCTGCCGCCTCGACCATCTGCTCCTGAATCCCTGGGAGATCGAGCGTCCCGCGCGAGGCCCCCTCGCCGCTCATGAAGGCGGGCTCGCCGACGACGGCGATGACCAGATCGGCTGAATCCGCCGCGGCTCTGGCTTTGGCAATCCAATCGGCGACCTCCGCCGCGCTCGGCGGCGGCGTGGGCGCATGCCCCAGGAACGCGTCAAAGAATGAAGGAAACGTCTTCGACAGCGCCGGCCCCGGCACATAGGAGATCCGCGCCTGCGGGCCTAACCGATCCTTCAAAGCAGCGAGGACCGTGACCGCCGGGGCGTCCGTCCCCTGCCTGAAGACCCCAGCCGGAGTGGGACCTCCCGTCATGTCCGCGGGCGAGTCGGCGAGGCCGCCGATGACCGCGACGTTCTTGACCGCGCTGGACAACGGCAACGCGTGATTGTCGTTCTTCAAGAGCACCATCGACCGGCTGCCGAGCCTTCGGTCGAGCGCCCGACCCTCTGGCGTCACATCGCTGACGATCTCGGCTTCGTTCACGTAGGGATGCTCGAACAGCCCGATCTGGAGCTTGACCAGGAGGATCGGGAGCACCGCCGAGTCGATTTTGGCGCGCGAGACTCTACCGCTCGCGACCAGCGCCGCCAGATGATCGCGGAACGTCCGGGTGGCCATGTCCATGCCGGCGCCCGCAGTGATGCCCTTGTAGGCCGCATCGGTGGAATCGGCGGCGAAGCCGTGCACCACGAGGCTCGCGATGGCCATCGCGTCGGACGTGACGAATCCATGAAATCCCCATTCACGGCGCAGCACGTCGGTCAAAAGCCAGTGATTGCCGCCCGCGGGCACATCGTTCAGATCCATGTAGGCCGACATGACACTCCCCACGCCCTGCTGCACGGCGGCGTGGAACGGGACCAGATACACGTTCTCCATCAGCTCTTCGGGAACGTAGGAGGCATCGTAGTCGCGGCCGCCCTCGGCGGCCCCGTATCCCGCGAAGTGTTTGACGCATGCGACGACGCTCGCTGGGCCCAGCGTGGCTCCCTGGAATCCGCGCACCTGCGCCCGCGCCATGGCGGCACCGAGGTAGGGGTCTTCGCCAGCGCCCTCCTGGATCCTCCCCCAGCGGGCGTCGCGCGCAACGTCGACCATCGGCGTGAACGTCCAGCGGATTCCGGTGCTCCTCGCCTCGCCCGCCGCGAAGGCCTGCGCCTGCTCTTCAACAGTGGGATCCCACGACGACGCCATTCCGAGGGGAATCGGAAACAGCGTGCGGTAGCCATGGATCACATCGAGCCCGAAGAGCAGCGGGATGTGCAGTCGACTCTTCTCGACGGCGAGATGCTGCATCCGGTTCATCTCTTTCGGGTTCGCGAGCCAGAGGATGGCGCCGACGCCGCCGTGGATGATGTCCGAGTCGGAAGCCCCGGCGACGAAGCCGCCGAGGCCAGGGCCCGCGGACAGATAGAGCTGACCGATCTTCTCTTCGAGCGTCATCCGGGCGAGGAGAGCCCGCGCACGGCGCGCCGCGTCGGCGCTCGCGCCCGCGGCCTGAGCGGAGGCACGAGCGACAATGATCACCATGAGGGCAAGAACGAGTTGATGACGACGCATGGCTTCTCCTCGGCTGTTCAAGGTGAGGCCACGATTATATCAGGAAGACGTACAGGCGGGCACGCCCTCCTTGGTGGCAGGCGGCACGGACGTTGAGCCCATGAACACCGCGCAGGTGCGGGTCGTCGACACATGGCCGACGGTAGCGGTCCAGCCGTCGCCGGTGAGGGTGATCGTCGGTCCGGTCACCCCGACGGACGGGCTCCACAGCGATGCCGGAATGCTCGTGGCGTAGCTGCCGCTGTCGATTTTCCAGGACTCCTGCTGCGTCACCAGGTTGCGCAGGTCGGATTCCATGGCCGCGATCAACGCCTTATTGCGGGTCGAGCCGAGCTTCGGGATGACGATCGTGACGAGCAGGCCGATGATCGCCATGACGATGATCAGCTCGACCAGCGTGAACCCGCGGGCGACGGCGCGCATCACATTCTCCTTCTGTTGCGTTCTCCCTCGACGGTGGCATATCCGAGCAGCATCGCCGCGGTATACCGGAACGTCCGCTCCCGGAACGCCACGAAGCACACGGCGGCCCCCAACACGCTGAGCAGGAAGAGCTGGGCGCGGATGATCGGGAACGGGCCGATCGTGCCCTGGCTGTCGAGGGCCCGCACCGGGTCCCACAGCGGGAGGATCGGAGCGAAGGCGGCGGTGGTGAGGATGAAGCCGCGTGCCAGCCGATATTGGTCGCGACGCGACTGTACCGCCTCCCACACGGCGGGCGCGCGCGTCAACAGCTCGTATTCCAGGGCCTGCAGGAACGCGCCCGACTTGCGCAGTCGATCGGCGCCCTCGGCCTTGATGACCTCGGCGTAGCTCGGGCCGCCGGGGAACGTCTGCAGGTCACCCAGGTCGGCGAAGCGGTGCTGCACCGTAGGACTCACGAGCACCTTCATGGCCCAGCGCTCCTTGGGGCCATGGAACACACTGCGGGAAATCGTGTGCACCACGACGCCGAGGGCCGCCGAGGCCGTAAACAGGAGCGCGATCCACACCACGGCCTGGGTGGGACCCCATTGGGGCATGGACAGGTTGAACGTGGGGGATGCCACATCGAGGACCAGAGCCACCCACACCATGGCGTAGAACCCATGCACCAGGGTGGTCCCGCCAAGCGTAAACGGGCGCATCACCGCAACCTCCCATACCGGGTTGGAGAGGCGGGCCAAGATACGTCGGGACTTGGAGCGTGCGGCGCGGTCCGAGACCGCACGAAGTGGGCCACGGACCGTGGTGGGGGGCCGCTATTGCGGCGTGTTGCCGGGCTGCAGCAAATGGTCGCAAGGTCGTGACACAACCATCTGCGGGTTTCCGTTGTCTTATGTGGGAACCCTCGCGGAAGGCCTATGCTCTTAGCGGTGCCGTTCCTTGCAGCCGTCACGTTTGCGATACAGGCGCCTGACCCCCCAGCCCCCGCCCCTTCCCTGCCGAAAGGGGTGACCGCAACCCGCGCCGATCGCGCGCCCGTCATCGACGGGCGGGACGACGACGCCGTGTGGAAACAGGCGGTCCCGATCACAAGCTTTCAGGAGTGGCGGCCGAGTGAGGGAGGGCCGCCGAAGCTGCCGACGGAGGCGAAGGTGGCGTACGACGCGGCCAATCTGTACGTCTTCGTGCGGGCGTTCGACCCGCACCCCGACAGCATCATTACGGTCCTCGCCCGGCGCGATTACTTCACGCCGTCAGACATGATCTGGCTGTTTCTCGACTCCTATCACGACCGCCGCACCGGCTTCGAGTTCGGCGTGAACCCGTCGGGGGTGAAGCTCGACGCGCAGATCTTCAACGACGGCAACGAGGACTTCGCCTGGGACGCGGTGTGGGACGTGGCCACACAAAGGGATTCGCTCGGCTGGACGGCGGAGTTCCGCATCCCGTTGTCACAGCTGCCCTACGGCCACCAGCGCTCCCACACCTTCGGGTTTACGGTAGACCGCGACATCTACCGCTACTCCCAGCGGGTGAGCTGGCCGCTGTTTCACCAGTCGCAGGCGGGGTTCGTGTCGCAGTTCGGGGAAATCGACGGATTGGACGGCCTCGAGGAGCCGCGGCGGCTGGAGGCGGCGCCGTATGTCGTCACCAAGAACGTGTCGCAGTTCACGGCGACGGGCATCGGGCGCCAGCAGGACCTCACGATCGGCGGCGACTTGAAATACCGCGTCGCGCCGAACCTGAAGCTCGACGCCACGGTCAATCCCGACTTCGGCCAGGTCGAGGCCGATCCCGGCGTGCTCAACCTGTCGGCGTTCGAGACATTCTTCCGCGAACAACGCCCGTTCTTCGTGCAGGGCGCGGGCACGTTCCAGTTCAACGTCAACTGCACCGCGGTGAACGATTGCAGCACCGGTGAGGGACTGGTCTATTCACGGCGCATCGGGCGCGCGCCCGAGCTCGCCGGCGTCTACTCGGACACCACGTCCTCGGCGTTCACGACGATCCTCGGCGCCGCCAAGCTCACCGGCCGCCTGCCGGGCGGCCTGGCGATCGGGGCCATCGATGCGGTGACGGCGCACGAGACGGGGGTCGGCGGCGTGACGATCGAGCCGCTGACCAACTACGGCGTGCTGCGTCTGCGCCAGGATCTGCGCGGCGGTGAGAGCAGCATCGGCGGCATCGTCACCGCGGTGAATCGCGAGAGCGACTCCTGGACCAACCCCTACCTGCACTCGAGCGCCACGGTCGGCGGCGTGGACTTCCGCCACCGCTTCCGGGGCGGCACCTACGAGCTGTCGGGCTCGGTCGATGGCAGCCGCGTGGCCGGCAGCGCCCAGGCGATCGCGGCGACGCAGCAGGACGCGACGCACTACTACCAGCGGCCCGACGCGGGATTGCACTTCGACTCGACCCGCACGTCGCTCAGCGGCGACGACGAGATGCTGCAGTTCGGCAAGGTGGGCGGCGCGCACGTGCTGTTCCAGTCGAACGTCGAGCGCCGCTCGCCGGGCTTCGAGATCAACGATCTCGGATATCTGCAGCGAGCCGACCAGGTCGCCTGGAGCACGTGGGCCGGTTACTTCGACCGCCACCGCCGCGCGTTCTATCAGCGGTTTCAGTGGAATTTCAACTGGTGGCAGTACTGGACGACCGGAGGGCTGCCCGAAGAGCGGGCGTTCAACACCAACACGCACACCACGTTCATCAACACGTGGTCGCTGCATTTCGGCGGCACGGTCGGTCAGCTGGGGACAACGTACTGCTACTCGTGCGCGCGCGGTGGCCCGGCGGTGCGCCAGGATCCCTACATCTCACCCTGGCTCGGCATCAGCGGCGATGACCGCAAGGCGATCGTGACGTACATGTGGATCAACTACTATCAGGGGGACGGCGGCCGCTCGCACAGCATCAGCCTGTCGCCGGAAGTCGACTTCAAGCTGGCGTCGCGCGTGACGGCGTCGATTTCGCCCAGCTACTCGCGCTCGCGCAACGACATCCAGCCTCTGGGATCCGCGACCGACTCTTTGAACGGCGTGCATTACCTGTTCGGCCATCTGGAGCAGAGGCAGCTGGCGATCACCGCGCGGTTCACCTACCCGTTCTCGGCGAACATGTCGCTGCAGGTGTACGCGCAGCCTTTCATCTCCAAGGGCACGTTCAGCAACGTCCGCGAGCTGTCGTCCAACCCGCGGGCGGCGGACTATGCCAGTCGCTATCAGGCGTACGGCGACACTGCCTACACGAACAATGTCGGTGGCTTCAACTTCAAGCAGTTCCGGTCGAACGTCGTATTCCGTTGGGAGTATCGGCCGGGATCCACCCTGTTCGTGGTATGGAGCCAGGGCCGGCGCGGATTCAACGGTCTGGAGGGCACGCGCGGCTTCGGCGGCGACCTGAACGACCTGTTCAATTTGCGGGCGGACAACAGCTTCCTGGTGAAACTGTCCTACTGGATTAATCGCTAACCGCGCATGGCCCCCGCCCGCTGTGGCGGGGGCCGCTCGGTCAGGTTATCGGCCGACTGCTTGCAGCTGGATCGACGAAGTGGTCGAGGGTGACCCGTTCGAGTTCGTCACCACGTTCTGAAGCTCCTCGTAGTGGAACAGCGCGCCATCGCTGGTCCGTGTCACGTTACCCTCCCATCGAAATGACGCCATGCTGCTTCCCAGGTTGACGTGGTACTGCACCAGACCACTGTACAACGTCGGCGTATTGGCAACGAAAGCACAGAATGTCGAGGCGACGAAGGGAAAGACCTGCGAGATGTCCGTCCCCGAGTAGATCTCGACGTGCGTATTCGTGGCCTGGAGGAGCAGTCTGAAGGCCTGCGCGTCGGACGGCGTGCTGATCTGCTGGCCGTCGACGGTGTCGCGGGTCGTGAGGTTGGTGCAGGGAGAGACGTCGACAGGTCCGTGGATCGCCATCACGTTGCTCGCGGCATCCACCGTGATCACTCGCACGAGAATCCCGTCCCGTCGAATGATAATCGGGCTGGGCGTGGATGGGTTGTCGGCGAAGTCGAATGCCGGATGAACAGATGGACCGGCTGCAGTCGCGGCCCGCTCCGAGCAGGCGAGCGGGGCGGACACCACGAACACCAGGAGCCCCATACGAAGTGACGCGGTCATATATGCCTCCTCCTTGAGGTAGACGAAAACCCACGACATTCTTCACCCACGGGATGATGGTGCCGGCCCATCACGCTCCGGTCACGTATCGATCACCCCGTGTCGCTTCTCCACCCTGGAAGGGGACGTCGTGCTGCGGCTGAGCACGCTTGGCTCTCTCGGACTCACGCGAGCGGACGGCGTCCCAATCGCCGGGCTGCTGCAGCAGCCCAAGCGGATGGCGGTTCTCGTCTACCTCGCCGTAGACCAGCGCCACGGATCGATGCTGCGAGAAGCCGTGCGCAACGTGTTCTGGGGAGACCACCCCGAGCTCCGCGGGCGCCGCGCGCTCAATCAGGCGCTGTATGTCCTCCGGTCGTCGCTCGGAGCCGGTGTCATCGAATCACGTGGCGCGGTGGAGCTGCAGGTGAACGGTGCCGCGCTGCATTGTGATGCGGCTGCGTTCGATGCGGCGATTGAAGGCCGACGTCCGCTCGATGCGTTGGCGTTGTATCGCGGAGATTTTCTCCCCGGGCTCACCCTCTCCGACGCCGCGGAATTCGAGCGTTGGGTGGAGTCGACCCGGAGCCGCTTGCGGTTTCGTGCTGCCGATGCGGCCGCGGCGCTATTCACCTCCGCGTGTGCGGACGGGAATCTCCGGGAGGCGATTCGCTGGGGGCGCAAGCGCCTCGAGTTGCTGCCGACCGACGAGCTGGCGCTGCGCGAGTTGCTGGTGGTGTTCGCGGAAGCCGGCGACCGGGCGGCGGCGGCGGACGCGTACCGAGCGTTTGCACGAGATCTGGCTTCCGACCTGGAGATGGCTCCGTCCCCAGAGACCCAGGAGCTGCTGCAACGGATCCGGGGCCCCGGCATTGCTCGCCCGAGTCGCCCGGCGTTTCAACCCACCGCCCCCGCGCCCGTGATTCGATTCCGCCGGCGACGCTGGCCTCTTGTGGCTCTCGCCGCGTCGCTCCTGGCCGCGATTGGGGTCACGGGAATCATCCACGACCACTCCGGCAGCAGAACGCGGAGCTCTCGAGACCGCATCTCCGCGGAATCGCTCACTCGCATGGGTCGGTTCTTTTGGAGCCGGCGAGACCGGGAGAGCTTACGATCCGCTACCCAATTGTTCAGGCGCGCGGTGGCGGCGGACGCAGGGTACGCCCCGGCATACAGTGGTCTCGCGGACACCTATACGTTGCGAGCCTGGTACGGAGACTCCGTGGACTCCTACTCGGCGGCGACCGCGGCGCAGGCACGAACGTTTGCGCTGACCGCGGTACAGTTGAACGACCAGCTCGCCGACGCGCACACCTCGCTCGGCGCCATCCAGGCCTGGTTCGATCGTGACTGGCGCCGGGCCGAGGCTGAGTATCGTCGCGCGATCTCGCTCGATTCGTGCGCCGCGACCGCCCATCAATGGCTTGCGCTGGGCCTCGCCACCCACGGTCGGATCGACGAGGCCGTCCGCGAAATGCGCACTGCTCTGCAGTGCGACTCGAGCTCTCCATCGATTGCGACCGACCTCGCGACGGTGCTGTTCTGGGCCGGTCACGATCGCGAGGCCCTGAGCCAGGTCCGTCTCGCGCTCGCGCTGGACCCGACCTCCCCCCGCGCGAGCGCGCAGCTCTGGCGCATCTATATGGCGACCGGCCAGGATCGTCTGGCGATGGTCGCCCTCGAACAGGTCATTGCTGCCCGCGGGGGCTCGAGCGCCGACATTGGACGCTTGAACGGCGTGTATGCGAAACGGGGATTTCGCAGTGCCCTGGATTGGTGGGCGCAATCCCTGGAACACTCTTCCTACACGCCGGACCGTGCGATCCGCATCGCCGTGATCTATGGCATGCTCAATCGCAACGAGCAGGCACTGCGGTGGCTGCTCAAGGCCCGTGAAGAAGGCAGCCAGTTCCTCCAGTTCGCTGCCGTAGATCCGGCGTTCGTGGCCTTGAGGGGAGACCCGTTGTTCAGGAGCATCGTTACGTCTCAATAGTTCATTTCCTCGACTCCGGCGGCTGTGCCACCAGCTTGCCCGTGATGAGCTGCGCCAGCAGCACGTCCACCAACGACCCGCCGTTCCCGCCCGCGCCGCCGGCGATCACGTCCGGCACCAGCTTCATCCCGCTCGCCGCCAGAGCCCTGGCGACCTCGATCGTCGCGTAGTTGCCGGGGTTGATGGCCTCACCTTTGCGCTTGAGTACTTCAGCTTCGGCGCTGCCCACGGCGGTGATCTTCTTGCCTTCGGCATCGCCCACCATCAAGAGCACACTGGCATCTGCCTCGGCGTTGATCCGCTTCGACTGCGCGTCGCCCTCGGCCTTCCGGATCCTGGTCTGGGCGTCGAACGTGGCGATCTCCACCTGCCGTTCCGCGTTCACCACCGACGGCTGCGTGTCGGCCTGCGCCTGGGCCTGGGCCAGCTCCTTGCGCACTTCCTGGGCCTGTTTCTGGGTGGCGTAGGTGACCCGCTCCTGCTCGGCCAGCTTGCGGTCCGTCAGCGTCTTCATGAGCGCCTCCGGCGGCACAATGTCCCCGATCAGGGTGTCGACGGCTCCCACGTCGTACTCGGTGAGCGCGGTGGTGATGGCCACCCGTGCCTCACTCTGCCGGTTGACACGCTCCTTGAGGAAGTCGATCACGTCCGATTTCTGCGCCGCGTTGCGGAAGTAGTTGCCGATAGTCGGCTCGAGCACCTGGGTCACGAGGTTGGCCATGCTGCCGAAGCGGGCGATGACTTTGGGGGCCGCGTTGCGCGGAATGTGAATGATCTGCGACACGTCGAGATTGAACGTGAACCCGTCTTGCGACCGCACTGTGATGCTGGAGAGCCGCTCGTCCAGCCTGTGCGCCTCGGTCTTGCCGGTGGCCCAGTTGAGCACGACGTTGGCGGTCGGCACGAGCTCGATATTGGTCGTGCGCGGGTTGATCGGATATTTGCCGGGGTCGAGCGGCTCCACCCACACCCCGCGCTGCCCCTTGACCACCATGTTGCCGTGCTTGAACTCCACGCCGGTCACGTCCGCGCCGAGCGAACCGACGTAGGAAATCACGACGCCGACGTGCGCGATCGGGACGATCGTCATCTCCACGACTTCGACCTGCGCGAACCTGGGATTGAGGAAGTACCGGCCCGGGAGCAGCACTTCTTCCTGCAAGCCCTTGCGCCCGTGATGGTCCACGAACGCCTGGGCATCCTGAAACGAGTTGTGCCCATCGATCACCGGTCCCGCGATGTCCCCGGACCCGGTGGTCAACGGTTGGCCTTCCATTGTCTCGACGATGCCGATCTTGTCGGACGGAATCTCGATCGCCGGCGTGGGCCGGATGACGAACAAGGCGGTATTGATGCGGTAGTTGCCCGGCGGAATCACGGCGAGCTGGGGTCCGCGCTCGCCGCCGTTGGCCAGGAACGCGCGGGCGTTCTGGAACGAATCGCACGACACCCGCTTGCCCAGCACGCGGCCGACGGCGATCGGCGCGCCGTCCTTGGCTTCCACGATGCCGATGGAGCCTTCCGGCAGCACGACGAAGCGCTGCAGCGTGGTCGCGTACTGCCACGGCCACAACCACCAGTGCAGCCCCGGTGCCAGCGTATCCGCCTGGATACCAGCCTCGCCCTTCAAGGCGATGATGCGCCCGTCGGGGAGCGTCTTGTTCGAGCCGACCAGCACGAATTTCTTGGTGACGATCCCGACGCTATCCTCCGGAACGATCACGATCCCGATCAGCCGCAGCAGCTTCTTGTATGCGAAGAGCGCGATCAGGACCAGTACAGCGACTCCACCCCACACGATGAAGCGAGCGAGATCCGCGTCCATACGGCACTCTCCCCCGGGCGCATGTTAGGCAGCGAACCGAGCGGTGATAATAACGCACCTTCCGCCGTCCGCTTTCGGACCGCACTATTACTGTTGTCCGCGCCAATGGGGATTCTACCGATGTATGCAAGACGGATATCGTTCGGCGGTTTGTCGATCGTCGCATGTGTGACGTCACTCTCTGCTCAGCAAGCTCCAGCCAAAACGCCGCCGCGCCCTGCACCTGCCGCACCGGTCGACCGCGGCGCCCGAACACCGGACTACCCGGAGCATCCGCCTGCCCCGCCCGAGCAGGTCGCGCGCGGCCAGGTGCTGTTTCGCAGTAACTGCAGCTTCTGCCACGGCTCGGATGCGAGAGGCGGAGAAAAAGGCCCGAACCTGGTCCGTGACGTGGTGGTGCTGCGCGATCAGAACGGCGAGACGATCACGCCGATCGTGCAGAACGGCATCCCCGCCGCTGGGATGCCGAAGTTCGCGCTCCCCGCGTCCGACATCACCGACATCGCCGCCTGGCTGCACAGCCAGCCGCTGTCCGACCGCGGCACGCCCAGCGCCCTCGACATCCTGGTGGGCGACGCGAAGAAGGGGGCGGCCTACTTCAGTGGACCCGGACGCTGCACGCAGTGCCATTCGGTGACCGGAGATCTCGCGGGGATCGGCGGCAAGTACGAGCCCAAGATGATCCAGAATCTGATCGTCTCGGGGAGCAACTACGGCGGGCGTCGCCGCTCAGCCGGCGCGGCAGCGCAGAAGACGCAGCCCGTGACGGTGACGGTGACCTTGCCCTCGGGACAGCGCTTCCAGGGGGAGCTCGATCACATCTCCGCATTCATTGTTGCGCTGAGAGACTCGACGGGGACCTACCGCAGTTTTCCTCGGCGCGACACGATCCCGACCGTCGTGGTGAACGTTCCGTTTCAATGGCACCTCGACATGCTGCCGCAGTGGCGTGACACGGACATTCATGACCTGACGGCATATCTCGTCACGTTGAAATGACCGGGCATCGTCTGCGGCGCAAACGGTTTGTCTCAGGCTTTCCCTCTACGCCGACCTCCTGGTGAGTCAATGATGAAAACAGCCGCGCTTCTCCTGATGTGTTTGAGTGGGGCCAGCTCGCTGAGAGCCCAGGGTCTGGACTCTGCCACGCTGACCAAGCCCGCGACCGACGCCTGGCCGACGTACGCGGGCGACTACACCCAGCGTCGCCACAGCTCGCTCACGCAGATCGACACGAGCAACGTGCACAACCTTTCGCTCGCCTGGGTGCGGCGCCTCACTTCTGGAGCCGGTGGCGGCGAATTCAACTGGTTCGGGCCGCCCCCCGGGCCGCCCGCCATCACCGGCGGCGTCGCCGAGGAGCCGGTGAACATGCCCGGAGCGACGAGCGGATCCCCGCGCCTCTCGGGATCGATCCTGCAGGTCAATGGCATCCTGTACGTGACCGCGCCGGACAATGCCTGGGCGATGGATGCTCGCGACGGGCACATCCTCTGGCACTACTGGTGGAAATCCCGCGGCGGCACGCACATCGGCAACCGCGGCATGGCGATGTATGGCGACTGGGTGTTCTTCGAAACGCCCGACGACTACCTGGTGTCGCTCGACGCCAAGACCGGCGCGGAGCGCTGGCACAAGGAGATCTCCGATTTCAGCCAGCAGTACTTCTCGACCATGGCACCAGTGGTCGTGGGCAATCACGTCCTCGTCGGCACGGGCGACGATCTCGATTCACCGGGATTCCTGCAGTCCTTCGACCCGAACACGGGTGACCTGCAGTGGAAGCTGTACACGGTGCCGATGGAAAAGGGTGATCCGGCGCTCGCCACGTGGGGCAGTCTCGACGCAGCGCGCCACGGCGGCGCGCAGGTGTGGATGCCTGGCTCGTACGATCCCGAGACGCAGGCCTACATCTTCGGCACCGGAAATCCCACGCCGGCCTACACCGGCGCGCTGCGCGCCCCGCGCGAGTCGCACACCAACCTCTACACCTGCTCCGTGATGGCGGTGAACGTCAACACCGGCAAACTGATGTGGTACTACCAGACCTCGCCCAACGACACGCACGATTGGGATGCGACGCAGGCGCCCGTGCTCGTCGACGGGCCGTTCGCGGGCAAGCCGCGGAAGATGGTGCTGCAGGCGTCGCGCAACGGCTACTTCTTCGTGTTGGACCGCACCAACGGCGCGCACCTGCTCACCGGGAAGTACTCGGAGGCCGCCAACTGGGCCGCCGGCGTCAATGCCGCGGGACAGCCGGTGCGCGATCCGGCAAAGGACAACACCGTCCCCGGCGCGCTGGTCTCACCGGACAACGGCGGTGCCACCAATTGGCCGCCGCCGGCGTTCGATCCCCAGAACGGGCTGCTCTACGTGCCGCTGCACGAGATCTACGCGATGTATTACCTGACGGACAAAGATCCGCGCATGCTCGTGGGCCTGGGCGGGAGCGAGCAGGACTATGTCGGCGGGCTCGGCAGCTCGCTCGTCGCGATCGATTACCAGACGGGCAAGGTCGCCTGGAAATACCGCATGGGTTTTGGGTTTGGGGGCAGCGGGTTACTTACCACGGCGGGTGGCTTGTTGTTCGCCAACGATGGCGCGGGGAGTCTCGTTGCGTTGGGCTTGCAGGGGCGGAACCCCCCGGCGCCGCTCTGGCACGCGCAGATCGGCTCGGTCGACAACGCACCGGAGACCTACACCGTGGACGGCCGGCAGTACGTGCTCGTGGCTGGCGATGGCGCCATCTGGGCGTTTTCCCTGCAATAGCGGCTGTCGATTTTTGGGAGCCTCGTTCGTCGCCTGGGTTGAGAGGCCGGATCCGCCGGCCTCGAAAACCCTCGCGTGCGGAGACGGAGATGCCATTCCTTTCAATCATTAAAGCCGCGGAGAACCAGGGTGCGCCCCCGGCAGGCTTACTCGCGGCGATGGACACGTTCGTGGCGCAGTCGCTGCAGGAGAGATCGGTGATCCAGACCGGTGGTCTGGCGCCGAGTGCCGCGGGGTTCAAGATCCGGATGACGGGCGGGAAGCTCGTGGTCACCGATGGGCCGTTCACCGAGTCCAAGGAGGTGGTGGGCGGGTACGCGGTGCTCGCGGCGGCGACTCGGGCTGAGGCGCTCGACGCGGCGCGCCGGTTCATGGATCTCCACGTGAAGCATTGGCCGACCTGGGTGGGCGAGTGCGAAGTGCGGGAGGTCGTGTTCCTGGCGCCGTGAAGTCTGTTGCTGGATCGACCGAGCGACTTGGGCCCCCGCGTAATGGCGGGGGCCTTGTCGTACTCGGCACGTCTCGTTGTGCTGGACGAGCGGGATGGACTGAGGCTGTAGATTGTAGGTCGATATGTCATCTCCTCCCCTCGCAGCGGAAGCGCGCGACCAATTACTGGCCCGTTTCGAGCTCCTGCGACAGGTCCTCGAGACGCTCCCCGTTGGGGTCGCCGTGGTCGACCGTGCCGGCGACATCCTGCTCGCGAATGCCACGTCGCAACGTATTTGGGGTGACCTGATTGTCTCGGGCGACGACCGACGGGCACAGAGCATTGGTTTTTGGCACGACTCCGGAACGCGGATTGCCCCGACGGAGTGGGCGTCCGTCCGTGCGATATCGGAAGGGAAGACCAGTCTCAACGAGTTGATCGATATCGAGACGTTCCACGGGCAGCGGAAGACCATGCAGAACTCCGCGGCACCGATCCGTAACACGGAAGGGGCGATCATCGGGGCCGTGGTCGTCAACGAAGATGTCACCGAGCGGGTCCGGGCCGAGGAGGCGCTGCGCAAGATCGAGCGGCTGCTGGTGGACGCGGAGAAGCTCGGCCAGACCGGCAGTTGGGAGCAGGACTTCATCAGCGGAGCGATCATCAACTCCGAGGCGAATCTCCGGCTCTTCTTCGGCGACGACCGCAGCAAAGGCGCACGGCTCGAGGACTACCTCGACGCGGTCCATCCCGACGACCGTGACTGGGTCCTAGGCCGGCGCGGCCAGATGCTCGACGGCACCGGGTCCTCCGACATCGAGTACCGGGTCGTATGGCCCGACGGCAGCGTGCACTGGATCTTTGGCCGCGCCACCGTGGTGCGCGATCCGGGCGGCCGGCCGGTCCGTGTGTACGGGACCAACGCGGACGTCACCGAGCGCAAGCGTGCCGAAGAGGAGCTGGCGCGTCGCACCCGGCAGCTCGAGTCCTTGTCGCACCAGCTGATCGAAGCGCAAGAGGCCGAGCGGCGCGCCGTCGCGCGCGAGCTGCACGACGATTTCGGCCAGGTGCTCACCGCCCTGAAGCTCACCCTGCAGCGGCGCGAGCGCGACGACGCGGAAAGCATCGCCCTGGTCGACGGCGCAATCGCGCGCATGCGCGACCTCGCTCAGGACCTCCGCCCGCCGGTGCTCGACGAGTTGGGCCTCGAGGCGTCGCTCCGCTGGTACGTGGAACGGGAGGCCAAACGTGCCGGGCTCGGCTTCCGCCTCGCTCTCGCGCCGTTGGACCAACGACCCCAGGCTACGGTGGAGATCACCTGCTTCCGGGTCGCCCAGGAGGCGCTCACCAACATCATCCGCCACGCGCACGCGCGCCATCTCGCCGTCGAGCTGGGCGCTGCCGATGACGTGCTGCAGCTGGTCGTGCGCGACGACGGGCAGGGCTTCGATGTGCCGGCCGCCCGCGCGCGCGCCGCGCGCGGGGAGAGCCAGGGCCTGCTCATCATGCGGGAACGCGTCGCACTGGCCGGGGGGGAGCTGGAGATCGACTCTGCGCCCGGTCAGGGCACGGCGATCCGCGCGCGCATTCCACTGGCGCACGAAACTGGCGCATGAGCGTCCTGCGACTGGTACTCGTCGACGATCACGCGCTGGTGCGCGCTGGACTCCGCGCGCTGCTCGGCGAGATGGCCGGCGTGTCCGTCGTGGCCGAGGCCGGCGACGGCCGTGAAGCGCTACAATTGATTCGCGAGCACAAGCCCGACATCGCGCTGCTGGACATCTCCCTGCCGGGGCTCAACGGCCTGGAGGTCGCGGCGCGGGTCGCCAAAGAGCATCCGGCGACGCGCGTCATCATCCTTTCCATGCACGGCGACGACGAATCCGTACGGCGCGCGCTCACTGCCGGTGCGTCGGGCTACCTGCTCAAGAACTCGGACCGGAGCGAACTCGAGCTGGCGCTGCGCACCGTGGCGCGCGGCAACGCGTGGCTGAGCCCAGCGGTCACGAAAATGGTGGTCACGGCGTTCGCGGAGGGCGCCCGCGCTCCCGCCCAGGGAGCTTTCGAGGTGCTCACCCCCCGCCAACGCGAGGTGCTGCAGCTCATCGCTGAGGGCTACTCCAGCAAGGAGATCGCCGGCCGACTCAATCTGTCTCCCAAGACCGTCGAAACTCACCGCACCGAGCTGATGGAGCGTCTTGGCATCCACGGCGTGGCGGGCCTGGTGCGCTACGCGATCCAGATCGGCCTCGTGCAGCCCGACTAGGTAAACCTCCCAACCAATCCCGGGCCTTCACCCGAGTCCGTCGTCCGGCTGGCTCCTCTAGACTTGCGTACTGGAGGGGTGGCCTAAGACTCATCGCTTTGGTGAAGGAGAGTCTCGCGCAGTGCCCGCCGTCATCCGGATCCTCATCGTCGAAGATCTCGCTGCGCACGCGGAGCTGATGGCGTGGCAGCTGGAGCACTCGGGCCTCAGCTGCGAAACGCTACGGGTCCAGAGCGAAGCGGAGCTGCTCCGAGCGCTCGCCAGCTTCGCCCCCGACGTGGTGCTTTCCGATCACTCGCTGCCGCAATTCAGCGCGGATCAGGTGCTGCGAGTGATGCAGCGCGAGCGTCCGCTTCTTCCCGTCATCATCGTCACCGGCTCGCTCGACGAGGAAACCGCCGCCGACTACATCAAGGCCGGCGCCGTCGACTACGTCGTCAAGGACCGCCTGTACCGGCTCGGCCCAGCGGTGCGTCGCGCCCTGGCACTGCGGCAGGCCCAGCAGGACGCGCTCGACTTCCAGGACGCGCTGCGGCGCAGCGAGCAGCGGTTCCGCAAGCTGGTCGAGCACTCGAGCGACGTCATCACCCTGCTCGATGCGGCGGGTCGCATCGTCTATAGCACGCAATCCATCCACGCAACACTCGGGTACGCGGAGGGGGAACGCGTCGGCTCCCTGGTCTTCGAGCTGATCCATCCCGACGATCGCTCCAAGGCGGAGGCGCTATTCCAGGAGGTCACGGCGGAGCGCGGCGTCGTGGCACGCGCCGACTTGCGGGTACGCCACAAGGACGGAACCTGGC
>DATLVL010000010.1:0-13287 GCA_035577525.1 Gemmatimonadales bacterium
CGCGATCGCGGATGTCGGCATGGGGGAAAGGAAAAAAGCCCCGGAACGCAACGCGCGCCAGGTCCGTTTTGCAACCTGGCGCGCGTCACGACCTACGGCACTACAACGTTAGCTGTTGTGGCCGTGATGCACGTCGTTCGAAGGATGGCCACCCTTCTTATCACCCTTCTTATCGCCCTTGCCGCCCGAGATCAACGTGACCTTGGCGAGCGACGCCTGCTCCTTGATCTGCGGAACGACGAACGGCTTACGCGTGCTGCGATTCATTTTCCGGCCTCCCGGTGCCGTGGATCGTGAGTGGGGTCGTTGTCCCCGCCGAGAGGGTTCGCAAACGCCGTGCCAGGAAAAGAAGGTTACAGGCGCTGAACGGCGGTAAAAACAATGCGCACCAGGACCCGGAGGGGGCCTGGCGCGCGCAGCGATACCCTACAGGGTCGCCTAGGAAGAACGACCGTGCTATGTCGGCGTGCCGCCGCCACCACCAGACAGCAGAGTGACGCTCGACAGCGACGCTATCTCTTTGACTGTCGGTACGACAAAGGGCTTGCGGTTCAATTGTTTCACGTCATCCTCCGAGTCCGTTGGGTCGGCGTGGACTGGCCAGTCTCAGCGGAGGACACGGTGCAAGTTCCGGACCCAATTCAGCTCCCTGCAGCAGCATTCTAAGTTATTTACGCACAATAGCTTAGATTGGCGGTCCGCCGTTGAAGGGCGTCGACGATAGCCGGGTCGCCACAGTCGGTGATACGGATTGGGGGACGCTCACTACACCGGATAGGTGTGCACGCTTTGTGGCGGCGCTCCAACGACTCTAACGAGGCAGGGTCCACCAACCAGCGGCGACCCCGGCCACCTGGGCCACGACGGCAATCGGAAGGGGGAGTCGCCGCGACGTGGCATGTCCCGCCTCGATCACGAGAAACACCGCGAGCAACACCAGAAAGAACGGCCAGCCGGCGTGGAGCCCGAAGAAGCGGAGAATTCCGTCGCCCGTCCACGCGGCGGCGAAGCCGCCACCAAGCGAGCCGAGCAACATCGCGAGCTGCTTCGCCCGGCGAAACGGTAGCGCCGCGATGGGAAGAAACAGCGCCAGGCCGGCGAGCGCTGCAAGCACGGCGCACGCGAACCCCGCCACGTATCCGATGACTATTCGCATAGCTCGTTATGCCCGGGGCAGGACTGGAACTCCATGGGTTGCCCCCAAGGGATGCGTCAACCCGTTTCGCCAGCCTCGCGCGAACCCGGGACCCTCACCGATTGTTGGTTCCCTTACACGACGCCTTCACGCGACTAGAGTCTCCGGGGATGTAGATGGCGAGCACCGCGCCGCGCTCCGGCACGGCCACGTCCAGGACCTTAGTTTTTCCCGCGTTGCTCGACCTCGCTAGGGCGTCAAGCTCCTCAAAACCACTCACGATGATCCCGTTCGCGCCGAGGTGGGCTGCTTCCCTGCGTTGCGCATTGATGATCATGTCCTCGTCGCTGTAGCCGGACTCGTTCCTTGCGTGCAGCCATTCGACTTGCTGGAAATCTTTGCCCACCTCCGAAAGGGCGTAGAATATCTTCACGCCGTTGGGACACAGCGGAGCGAGCTTCTGTGCGACCGCGTGCGGGGGAACACAGACCGCCGTGGCAAGGGTGAAGATGAGAGGAAGCGTCTTCATGAGTAACCTCCAAAATGCAAAGAGCGGTTTATGCCCGCAGCGCCTACCGTTGCGCCAATCGAAGTGCCCGGGGCAGGACTCGAACCTGCATGGGGTTGCCCCCAAGGGATTTTAAGTCCCTTGCGTCTACCGGTTTCGCCACCCGGGCTCTGGTGTCAATCTACGAACGCTGGTACATCTGCTACAGATGACCCTGATCAAGGTAGCCCCAGCGCTCGCGCGAGAAGTCGACCTCACCACCACGTACGACGCCTGTGTCGTCGGGTCGGGGGCGGCCGGCGGGATGGCGGCCCACGTCCTGACGGACCTCGGCCTCAAGGTGCTGTTGCTCGAGGCTGGCAAGAAATACTCCATCCCCGAGATCAACGCGGAGCTGCGGTCGATGCAGTGGCCGTATGATCATCCGCGTCGCGGCGACCTCCCACCCGGCTACCACGTCCTCAATTTCAACGAATACCAGATCCGAGAACCCCCCTACGCCCAGGGCAGTCCGTTCCGTCACGTCATTTCGAAGCAGGCCAACCATCACGGAGCGGACTACCTCAAGAACATCCTGGTGGACGAGAAAGACCACCCCTACACCGGGACCAGGTACGCCTGGGTGCGGGCCCGGCTGCTCGGTGGCAAGACGAACATCTGGGGCCGCCTGGCATTGCGACTGTCCGACTACGATTTCAAGGCGAAGACCCACGATGGCTACGGCGAAGATTGGCCGATCTCCTACGCCGACATCGCCCCCTACTACGACAAGGTCGACACCTACCTCGGCATCTCGGGCCATAAGGAAAATCTGCCGTATCTGCCGGACAGTCTCTTCCAGCGACCCGTGAAGCTCACCCTCGCGGAGGTGCAACTGCGCCACAAACTCGCGGGGATGGGGCGCGTGGTGACGCCGTATCGCGCCGGCGTCACCACCGACGGCGTCAAGAACAAGTACCGCAACCGCTGCCTTGGCCGCGGCGCGTGCGATCGCCGTGGCGGCTGCGACATCCACGCGGCCTTCGACTCGCCGACGGGACTGATTTATCCGGCGATGGACACGGGCAACCTCACCGTGCGCGCCAATTCCACCTGTCACGAAGTCCTGGTCGACAAGAATACGGGAAAGGCGCGCGGCGTCGGTTTCGTCGACAGCGTGACGAAGCGGTCGCTCGAGGCGAAGGCGAAGGTGGTGATCGTCGCCGCGTCGACGCTCGAATCCGCACGACTGCTCCTGCTCTCGAAGTCATCGCAGCATCCCAATGGCATCGGCAACTCGAGCGGCCACGTGGGCCACAACTTCTGCGAGCACCTGATGGGACCGAGCATCACGGGGCTCGCGAAGGATCTGGTCGGGAAGCCACACACGCTGGACGACGGACGGTCCGGCGGGTTCTACGTGCCGCGCTTCCGCAACCTCTCCGACAAGCAGCCCGGATTCATCCGCGGCTACGGCTTCGAGGGCGGCGGCGGAGACAAGATCTTTCCGCCGGGGACCAACACACCGGGCTTCGGCGCCGCCTATAAGAAGCACGTGCGCGACTACGCCGGTGCCTATATCAGCATGGGTGGGTTCGGCGAGGTATTACCCCGCTTCGAGAACTACGTCGACCTCGATCCGGTAGTGAAAGACGCGTGGGGGATTCCGGTGCTGCGCTTCCACTACGAATTCGGCGACAACGAAAAGAAGATGGCCGAGGACATGGCCGTGACGGCGAAGGAGATGTTCGAGGAAGCGGGGATCGAGGTGCTCAGTGTGAATCGCGAGGTGCTGACCGAAGGCTGGTCGATCCACGAGCTCGGCACGTCGCGCATGGGCAACGACCCCAAGACATCAGTCCTGAACCAGTTCCAGCAGTCACACGACGTGAAGAATCTGTTCGTCGTGGACGGCTCGAGTCATGTCAGCGCGTCGTGTCAGAATCCGACCTGGACGATCATGGCGCTGGCGTGGCGCTCCTGTGAGCATCTGGCCGACGAGCTGAAGCAAGGAAACCTCTAAGCGATCTTCAGGTCACGCGCTCCGGTCGAGCGCCACCACTCGCGGTGAGCAGCGTCACGGCCGGCTCGCGTCCGTAACGCCGGGCAAAGGCCGACGTAATCCGCCGTCGCAGCAGCGCCTCCTGCTGAGCCGAGCCGCCCGGCGGACCGACCAGTACCAGCACGTTCCCGCCCCACCCCGCCCCCGTCATGCGTGCGCCCCACGCTCCGGCTCGCCGCGCCGCACGGACCACCAGGTCGAGCTCGGGGGCGCTGCAGGCATAGTCGCGCCGGCACGACTCGTGGGAAGCGAACAGCAGGGCCCCGAGCTGGCGCAATCGGCCTTTCCTGAGCAGCTCGGCAGCCTGGCGCGTGCGTGCGGTCTCCGTGACGACGTGCTTCGCCCGTGAACGCAGCGGTTGCGGCAGCCGGCGAGTGAGGACACGCAGCGACTCGACCGGCCACTCGGCGAGCGCGCCGATCTGCGCTCGAGCCTTTCGCAACAGTGCCAGCGCCGCGTCGCACTCCGCGCGGCGCGTGTTGTAGGCGCTCGACGCGAGCTCGTGGCGGGCGCCGGTATCCACCAGCAGTACCCGCGCGCGCAGCGGCACGAAGCGCGCGGCACCGGTCGCGCACTCGAGCAGCATTGCCGTCCCGGCACGGGCGCGCACCGCGATGCTCTGATCCATGATCCCGCAGCGCACGCCGACGTGCTCCACTTCCGCCCGGTGCGCGACGCCGACCAGATCGCGCGGGTCGAGCTGCACCCCGGCGAGGAGCGCGAGCGCGCGCGCCATGGCCACGCTCAACGCGGCCGATGATGCGAGTCCGGCGCCGACGGCCACGTTGCTCGCGAGGGCGAGATGAGCGCCGCCGGGCGCGGCACCGATACGACTCAGCTCCCGCATTACCCCCACGGCGTAGCCTGCCCACCCCGGCGGGACGCCTGAGTCCCAGCGCACGCGCGCGACGACGCCGTCGCGGGTCGAAACGAGCTGCAACGAGCCGTCCTCGCCCGCGGCCACCGCGGCCACTGTGCGCGCTGGTGTCGCGAACGGCATCACCGGACCGCCGTTGTAGTCGGTATGCTCGCCGATCAGGTTGACGCGGGCGGGGGCGCTCGCGGCGTGCGTCGGGACCGTTCCAAAGGTCGCCCGAAAGAGCTCTATCGCCTGTGCTCGCATCGGTTTGACAAGGGTTCGGGCCAATTGTACCGTAAGCCAGCCAGTTCCACTATCTCCCCTTTTCCGACTCCGGAGATCCAGCGTATGCGGCGATTCGCCCGGTATGCGCTCCTCGTGTTCGCCGCCGTCCCCCAGTCCCTGTCCGCCCAGGGCTTCGCGGTCAACGAGCTCGGCACGTGTTCGATGGGTCGCGGTGGCGTCGCCGCCGCCGACCCGTGCGCCGACGGCTCGGCGATGTGGTACAACCCGGCCGCGCTGACCTCGATCACGGGCACAACCTTCAGCGGATCGGTAACCGCGATCATGCCGCACGGCGGGTTCACCGATATCTACTTCGGCCAGAAGACCTCCATGCCGGGGCAGACGTACTGGGTGCCGAGCTTCTATCTGGCGCATCACGTGAGCAGCAAGCTCGGCGTCGGCATCGGGTTCTACGCTCCGTATGGGCTGGGCACCAAGTGGCCGACCGACTTCCAGGGACGATTCGACGGCTACAACACGAAACTGACGAGCTTCAACATCCAGCCGACGTTCGCCTACCAGGTGACAAAGTGGTTGAGCTTCGGGTTTGGTGTCGCCTACATCCACAGCACCATCGCGCTGCACCAGCGTGTCGATCTCTCGCAGCAGCCCGTCCCGGGCACGTTCGGCCTGCCTCCAGGGACGACATTCGCCACCATCGGGATCCCGACCTACACCGATTTCGCGGATGCGTTTCTCTCGGCGAGCGGCAACGGCGTCGCCTTCAACGGCGGCATTCAGATCAAAGTGAATGACCGGCTGACGGTGGGCGGCCATTTCATCACGAAGAAGACAATTACGTACAAGGGCAATGCGGCCTTCACCCAGATCCCCACCGGCCTGGTGCTCGCGCCGGCGCCGCCCTTGATCCCGACGGCTATCCCACTCGACATCGTGCTGCAAAGCCAATTCCAGGCGGGCGGCAACCTCGTGGGCGGCGCGGCGAGCACCGCCATCACGCTTCCCGACCAGGGCTCGATCGGCATTTCCTATAAGGCGTCAAACCGCTGGACCCTGATGGGCGACTATCAGCAAATCGTGTGGGGCTGGTTCAACAAACTGAACCTCGCGTTCGCGAATCCGCTGCTCAACCAATCGCTGTACGAGGGATTCCGCGACAGCCACGCGGTGCGGTTCGGCATCGAGTACCAGCAAAGCGCGAAGACGGTGATTCGCGGTGGCTATCTGTTCCACACCGCCGCGGCGCCCGCTCAGACGGTGACGCCGCTGCTCCCCGAGGGCGAGCGCAACGAATTCACGATCGGCCTCGGGTCGGCGGTCTCGTCCGCGTTCCACGTGGAGCTGGCCTATCAGTACATCCGCCAGCAGGATCGCAACGGTCGGGCGGGGACGACGTTCAACAACGGGCTCTATACGTTCAACGCGAATCTGTTCGGCGCGGGCTTCTCCTACACTTTCTGAGCGCGAGGCACTGACCGATATGAATCGCTCGCTGACGTTGAAGAGCACGGCCGCGCTGGGACTCCTGCTCGGCGCGCTCGCCTGTCAGGACGACACGCTACTGCGGCCCGCGACGCTCATCCCGGTCGATCCGCAGTTTGCGGTATACGTCTCGATGGGAAACTCCATCACAGCCGGCTTCCAGTCGGGCGGCATCAACGACAGCACGCAAGTCCAGTCGTACGCGAATTTGATCGCGGGGTCGATGCACACCCCCTTCTTCATGCCGCTGCTCAACCGGCCCGGCTGCCCCGCACCATTTACCAACATCTTCACGCAGACGCGGGTCTCCGCCGTCCCCTGTGCGTTCCGCAAGACCCAGCCAGTCCCCCCGCCGTTCATCAATGACGTGGCGGTGCCAGGCGCAGAGGTGATCGACGCGATCGCGAATCTCGACCCGTCCTCCAACGCGAACGCGCTGACCACGCTCTTCCTGGGCGGCCTGACACAGACGCAGATGATGGAGCGGGCGCATGCGACCTTCGTCTCCGTCTGGCTGGGGAATAACGAAGTGCTCGGTGCCCTCGAGGCGAGCGACACGACCGGGCTCCCCTCTCCCACGACGTTCCATACCCGCTATGCGGCGGTGCTCGATTCGATCACCAAGACTGGAGCGAAGGCCGTCCTCATGGGGGTAGGCTTGGGAGACTCGTTCCCCGTGCCGTTCTTCTCCCGCGGTACGACCTACTTCGGCGCCAAACTGCAGAACGCGCTGCCACCGACGTTCACCGTCCTGCTGAATTGCGCTCCGCCGCGCGGCGATTCCGTCTGGATCGGGTTCCCGACCGGTGGTGCCCTGCTGGCCGCCGCAGCGGGCGGGGCCCCAGTCACGCTCGATTGCGCCGACACCACGCTGGCGATTCAGCCGGCCGAGCTGGTGAAGATCATCGGCAGCGCGCTCGCCTACAATCAGGCCATCGCGGGCGAAGCCACGGCCCGCAACTGGGCGTATGTCGACGTGAACGCGACGATGGATTCGATGCGGGCGGTTGCCAACGCGGTGCGCGCATTTCCGCTGTTCGGCCAGCCCTGCAGCGTGAACCCCTTCGGTACGGCGTTCTCCTGCGACGGCCTGCACCCCAGCGGCACCACGCACAAATTGATCGCCAACAAAGTGATTCAGGCGATCAATGCGAAGTACGGGACTCACCTCGGGGCGGTCCGCTGACGCGAACGCCTTCGTGCCTCAGGGGTACCCGGAACGGCACCCGGCTTCGGCCGGGTGCCGTTCTGTAATGCGCGCTCGTCTCTCGCTGCTCCCGCTGCTCGCGGCCGCCATGTTGCGGCCCGCTGCGTCCCTCGCCGCCCAGGCAGTGGACCGCACCGACACGCCACGACATGGCGCCGTACGCCTGACGTTCGATCCCACGACCATGACGTGGGAGCGAAACTTCACTCCGGCGGGACGCCAGGGCATCGGTGCCGCGTTCACCGCCGACTCGTCTGCCGCGGCCCTGCCCTCGCTCGCCCTGATGCAGCAGGACACGCGCACGCTCACCGGTCTGGCGGGGTACCTGGCCAGCCTGGGGCACGATCTGCTCGCGATCCGGGCCGAGCGCCGCATCATGCCGATCGGCCTCGAATACGGGATCACCGACTGGCTGTCGCTCGGCGTCACGGTACCGATCGTCCGGGTGCAGGTCCGCGCGGGGTACACGCTGCACCCGCCCGGCGCGAACGTCGGGCTCGGTCCCCGCACCAGCGCCGATTCGACCCGCTACTCATCGTTCTTCAACGATCTCGACGCGGCGCTCGCGCAACTCATGAAGAACATGAATGACAGCCTCTATGGCCCCTGTTCGTCGAGCCCCACCTGCCAGCGGGCCCAGGCCGTCTACAACCAGGGTCAGGCTCTGCGCAGCGCGCTCGACACCTTGGTGTTCGGCGTTCAGGATACCGCCGGCCGCTACCTCCCGGTCGCCGGATCGGACGCCGGTCGAGCGATCACGGCACTCGTTGCGGGCCTCCAGCACGCCCTCGCGGATACCTTCCAGGTGTCGGGGCTCCACAACGACTCATTCCTGTTGCCCCAGACCGGGACCGCCGATGCCGCCGACATCGCTGTGCTGTACCAGGCCCGCACCGACAGTCTGGCCCTTGCGCCCTTCGGCGACACGCCGCGGCGGCTGCGGTTCTTCACCGGGGACGTCGAGGTGCAGGCGAAAATGCGAGTGTTGACGTCACGCGACGCGGCGCTGGCCGCGGCGTTCCTCGTGCGGCTGCCCACCGGTCATCAGGAGTCGCCCGACGATCCTTTCGATATCTCAACCGGCGACCACCAAACCGATCTCGAGGGACGGCTGACGGGCGAAGTCACCCTGTTGCACCGGATCTGGCTGAACGCCGCGGTGCGCGCCGCCCGGCAGTTACCCGGCCCCCGCGACCGCCGCGTCGGTCCGGCCGACGATCCCTTCCTCCCGCCCACGACGCTCGCGCACCTGCGCTGGGACCCGGGTGACTTCGTGGCCTTCGACGTCGCCCCGATGTACCGGTTCTCCCCGCGCTTCGCCGTCGGGCTGACGGCCAGCTACTACGCGCAGGGACAGGACCACTACGGATTCTTCAGTCCACAGGACTCGACGGCGTTCGCGACGCAGATCGGCGGGCCGGCCAATGTGAGCCAGCTCGAAGCGGGAACGGCGATCCGCTGGACGCGGCTCGGGTTCGCGTTGACCTACGCCGGACCACGACTCGAAGGTGGGTTGTCGGTGCAGCAGACCGTCAGCGGCGCGGGCGGGCTGGTCCCCGTGGCGACGGTGTTTCGGATCGTGATGCGTCAGACGATTCTGCTGTTCTAAGCAGCTCCTCGGCGTGGCGGCGGGCGGTGGCAGAGTCGGCGTCGCCCAGCATGCGCGCCACCTCGAGCACCCGCGCTTCGCCGCGCACCTCCCGCACGTCGCTCGTCGCCACGCCGCCGCGCTCGTTCTTCGATACCGCCAGCTGGCGATCGGCACGGGCGGCGATCTGCGGCAGATGCGTGATGACGAGCGCCTGCCGGTCCCCGCTTTTGCCGCGACGCGACACCGTCGCCAGTGCCGACCCCACCTGCCCCGCCACTTCGCCGCCGATCCCCTGATCCACTTCGTCGAAGACGAGCGTCGGGACTGCATCGTGCTCGGACAGCACGACCTTGAGCGCCAGCATCAGACGCGACAGCTCTCCGCCCGAGGCCACGCGCGCGAGGGGGCGCGGATCGAGGCCTTCGTTGAGCTTGATGAGAAACGCGACGGCTTCCGCGCCGTCGCCGCGGGGCGCGGGGAGCGGCTGGAGACTGGTGATGAATTCGCCGCCGGGAAGGCCGAGCGCCGCGAGCTGCCCCGTCACGGCGCGCGACAGCCGCACTGCGCCTCGCTCCCGTTTGGCGCTGAGCGCGGCGCTGGCGCGCGCGAATTCCTCCTCCGCCGCCTTCCGCTGCGCGGCGAGCTCGCGCAGGTCCAGATCGGCGCTGTCGAGCAGATCGAGCTCGCGGGCCGCGGCATCCCGCGCCGCCAAGACGTCAGGGACGGCCGGTCCGTACTTCTGCAGCAGCCGATAGATCGCGTCCCGGCGCCGCTCGACCTCAGCGAGCCGCGTGGGATCGGCGTCGATCCCCGCCGCGTACTCGCGCGCCGTCGTCGCCAGATCGTTGACGTTGGCGAACGCCCCATCCAAGAGCTCCCGCCAGGCAGCGGTGCTGGGATCGAGGCGCTCGAGCGACGTCAACAGCTTCGCCGCGCGGGCCAGCCCGGCAGCGTCAACCGACTGTTCGAGGTCGCGGGCCAGCCGGCCCAGCTCGTCGGCGTGGGAGAGACGGCGGCTCTCCGTGTCCAGCGCCTCGTCTTCGCCCAGCTTGGGATTGCCCTTGGCGATCTCGTCGACGACGTGCCGCAGATAGTCCGCCTTGCGGCGCACCTCTTCCTGGTGGTCGCGCACTTCGTCTTCCCGGGCCGCCAGCGCCGCGGCGCGGCCGTGCGCGTCGCGCACGGCGACGCGCTCCACGTCGGCTCCGGCGAAGGCGTCCAGCAGGTCGCGTTGGGTATCGACGCGCAACAGCGACTGGGTCTCGTGCTGCCCGTGGAGGTCGACGAGCAATCCGCCGAGTTGGGCGAGGACGCCGACCGTCGTCGGGCTGCCGTTCACCCAGGCCCGAGACCGCCCTTCAGCTCCGATCTCCCGTTTCAGCACCAGCTGGCCCTCCTCGAGCTCGACGCCGAGCGCGGTGAGCGGCTCCTGCAGGCGGCCGCGCGCACCTGCTGCGAGCTCAAACGCACCTTCGATGATCGTCTTGTGCGCCCCCGGCCGCACGACATCGGTCGACGCCCGCTCGCCCAGCAGCAGGGCGAGCGCGTCCACGAGCATCGACTTTCCGGCCCCGGTCTCACCGGTGAGGACGTTCAATCCTGGTCCCAAGGACAGCGTGACGTCGGCGATCACCGCCAGATCGCGGACGCGGAGCTCGGTCAGCATTAGCCGCGCTCGCGATCCGAGAGATCGCCCCAGTTGAGCTTGCGGCGCAGCCGCGCGAAAAAGCCTTCGGGACCGAGCCTGCCCAGCATGACGGGTCGCTCGGCGCGGCGTACCACCAGCCGCTCACCGGGGTGCAGCATCTCACTCACCTGCCCGTCGAGCGACAACAGCAGCTCCTCGTTCTCCTCCCAGGGCGGAATCGGCTCGATCAGGATCGACACCGACGCCGGAAGGACGAGCGGCCGCACCGCGAGGGTATGGGGACAAATCGCCGTCACGACGATGGCGTCGACGCCGTGCACCACGATCGGCCCACCAGCCGACATCGAATAGGCAGTGGAGCCGGTGGGCGTCGCGACGATGATACCATCCCCACTGTAGGACCCGACCTCTTCGCCGCCCACAGACAGGCGGAACCGCATCACCCGCGCGAGGCCGCCTTTGTGCACGACGATGTCGTTGAGCGCGATGGGCTGGGTCCGCAGCGCTCCGGCACCATCTTCGACGGTGGCCACAAGAGCCAGCCGGGGCTCGATCGTGTAGGCGCCGCGCGCTGCCGCGTCCAGCACCCAATCGAGATTCTGGGCCGGCGCCGTAGCGAGAAACCCGACGCGCCCGACGTTGATGCCGAGGATCGGCGTCCCCGCGCCGTTCAAGAGGCGCGCGCCGCGCAGCAGCGTGCCGTCGCCGCCGATCGTGAGCAGACAATCGAGTTTGACGGCCGGACCCCACACCGCGGGACGCTGCCCCGGCCAGATCTCGGCCAGCCGCTCTTCGGTGAACAGCGCAAAACCGTACTTCGGCGCCGCTGCGGTCAGACGGCCGAGGAAGCCTTGCAGGTCGCTGTAACTGGGGTTGCCGACGACCCCGACGTTCATCGGGGCGAGAGGCTCTCGTGCGACGTGAGCGCGCGGATGCGCGCGGCGATTCCGCCGGCGGTCAGTCCCACGGCTTCGAGCTGCCGGGCCCGGGGAGCATGCTCGTAGGTCCGGTCCGGCGCGCCGAGTACCACGACGCGCACGTCGGGGGCGGTGGCCTGGACTACGCCGGCGAGCATCGCACCGAATCCGTTCAACACCGCGCCGTCTTCCACCGTGACCAGCAGTTTGTGGTCGCGGACCAGCGCATCGAGCAACGCCTGATCCAGCGGCTTCAGGAAGCGGCAATTCACGACGCTCACCTCGAGTCCTTCGGCCACGAGCAGCTCAGCGGCGGCGAGCGCCGGCTGGCACATCACACCGACGGCCAGCACGGCGCAGTCGCGTCCGCGGCGCAGCACTTCCCAGCTGCCGTAGGGGATGGCGGCGATTTCCGCCGCCAGTGGCGCCTCACCCGGTGCTTTGTCGCGCGGATAGCGCAGCGAAACGGGACCGTCGTGCGTCAGGGCGGTGCGCAGCAACCCGATGAGCTCGGCGCCGTCCCGCGGCGCCGTGACCGTCATGTTGGGGACCGTGAGGAGATAGGGGATGTCGTACAGGCCCATGTGGGTCTGGCCGTCCTCCCCCACCATGCCTGCGCGATCGAGGCAGAAGATCACCGGCAGCCGCTGAATGGCGACGTCGTGTACGATGCTGTCGTAGGCGCGTTGCAGGAACGTCGAGTAGATCGCGACTACGGGCCGCACACCCTGCGTCGCCAGGCCGGCGGCGAACGTCACGGCGTGCCCCTCCGCGATGCCCACATCGAAAAACCGGTCGGGCCATTTCTTCTGGAACAGGTTCGTCCCCGTCCCCGACGGCATCGCCGCGGTGATCGCCACGAGATTGGGATACTCCGCGCCCAGCTGACTGATGGCCTCGCCGAACACTCGAGTCCATTGCGGGGCCCCCGCCGCCACCGGCTTGAGCACGCCCGTGACGGGGTCGTACGGCGCCCGGGCGTGGTACTTCTCGAGATCGGGCTCCGGAAGCGGGAACCCCTTCCCTTTTTCGGTGAGCACGTGGATCAGCCGCGGCCCCTTGAGCCCGCGTACCAGCTCGAGCGTCGACACGAGGTGCGCCATGTCGTGTCCGGCAATCGGTCCGAAGTAGCGGAACCCCAGCTCTTCGAAGAGCATCCCCGGCGACCAGAGGTTCTTGACGCTCTCCTCGACCGACTTGGCGAATTCGACGAGCCGCTGACCGCCCACCAGGTGCGACGTCTTTTCGATCACCTGCTTTACGCGCTCCCGCCACCGCACGGTGACGGGGCTCGCGATGATCGAGCCCAGGTAGGTGCTGATCGCACCGACGTTGGGCGCGATCGACATGCCGTTGTCGTTGAGCACGACGATCAGGTCGCGGTCGGAGTGCCCCGCGTTGTTCATCGCCTCGTAGGGGAGTCCGCCGGTCATCGCACCATCCCCCATCACAGCGACGACCTTGTGCGTCTCCCCTCGGAGATCGCGCGCGGTCGCCATCCCGAGGGCGGCCGAGAGCGCGGTTCCGGCATGGCCGGCGCCGAACTGGTCGTGCGGGCTTTCGTCACGGCGCAGGAACCCCGAGAGCCCGCCTTCCTGGCGCAGCGTGGGGAACCGGCTGTTGCGGCCGGTGAGGATCTTCCACGGGTAGCCT
>DATLVL010000011.1:0-14423 GCA_035577525.1 Gemmatimonadales bacterium
CTCCACATCCACCGGGGCGCGCGAATCGGCTTAGTAGGTGACTTGCAGCGTGACGGTGCCCGTGTAGGTCCCCGCAGCCTGGTTGACGGCCGGCGTGACGGTACCACCGAGGAACACGAACAAGGCGCCGGTACCCGACAGGCTCGTCGACGCCCCGCTCCCCGGAGCGAACGACGTCGCACCCGCGGCCGAGTTGGACGTATTGTAGCCCGAGCTGAACGCCACCGGCAGGTTGTTGCCGCCGCTGGCGAGGTTGGTCGGCAGCGCGGTGTACGCGAGGTTCACCGGCGTGCTCGCCTGACCGGTCACGTCGAACCGGCCCGCGCCGGCGTCGGTCAGCAGGACCGCCTTGTTGACGCCCGGGAACACGTTGCCGAACGACAGGTTGACGGCGCCGTTGACGTTGATCGGCTGCTGCACCTGAGCGGTGGCGGTGATGCTCCCGCTGTTGGACTGCGCCGCGGCGGTGCTCGTCAGGCCGACGAGGCACGCCACCACAGCCAAAGAAAGAATCTGATGCTTCACTGGTACTCCCCCCGTTGAATGGATCGCATAGTGCGAAACGAGACCGGGCGGAGCCCGGGCAGCGCACTCGAGGGCAAGGCATATGCCCTAACGTAGGGATTGGCGTACAGACAGTCAGAGAATGACTACACGACGGGCGGTATGACGACGCTTAAAGCGCTACTACAAAATGACTTATGCTATACCCTGTGTCCCGCGGCACAAATCGGCCAGGTATAGCTGGGTCAGCGAGTTATGTGTATTTGAGGTTTTGTCGATTCTAGCAGAACGCAGAACTCCGATGAACTTCGCAACACACGCACCCGACCACACGAATGCTAACTGGCGGCATGCTGTCGCTAAAGTGGCTTGCCGGCAAACCCTAGTCGATGCGCCAGCGGCTCCAGTACAGCGACCTGTTCCGGGGTCAGGGAATCCCTGACCCGAGCGAACTCCGTCTGCACGTCGAACGGGACGTGCCCCGCCGTCAGCTCCAGGGCGTCCACCAGGTCGAGTACGTGGGCCAGCGCCCCTTCGGCCGGGAGCGACGCCAGGGCCCCAATCGCTCGCAACAACCCATCGGCAAGAAGGTCGGCCAGCGCGGCGGTTCCCGCCCCCAGCCGGCTGTGCTCATCTGCCGTCAGGGTGCGGGCGATCACCTCTGCACGCAGGGCCGCGGCGACGGGGATCCGATATCGCTCCGGCAGGTCTCCCAGCTCGAGCGCCAGCGGCGGATTCCCGTCCGCCTCCACGGTGAATCGCGGGCCCGCCGCCAGGCGCCGATCGGGCTCCACCCAGCCCAGCATCACCGTCTCCTCCCGCCCAGTACGGCGGTTTCGCACCGTCACCCTGGTGCGTGCCCCTGCCTCCGCGCCGCGCGCCTCGTAAGCGGCATCTCGATCCACGTCGGCCTGGGGCGCGATCCGCGCGGCCGCGACCGCCCCCGCCCCGACCCGTGCCGCCACCGGGAACCGGGGCCGCACCTGAGCGAGGTACAGATCTCGTCCGGTAGGCGCGCCGGTCGTGCCACTTACCGCGAGCGCCAGGCGCTCGAGCAGCCCCGCCTCGAGTCGCGCCGCTTCGGACCCGGCAAGGGCGATTGCCCGAGCGGCATAGCGCAGCACCTGCAGCGCCTCGATCCCCGCGATGTCGTCGAAAAACCACCCGCACGACGTGAACATGCTGAGGGTGTGCCACTGGAGCTCGAGCAGCTCGCGCGCCCGGACGCTCGCCCCCGCCGGCACACGCGAGCGCTCGGGGGCGTCATCGGGAACGTAGGCATCCCGCGCCGCCCACGGGTCGCCGAGCAGCGCCGCGCCCTCGCGCTCGAACACGCCGTGCAGCTCCCCGGCGAGCCAGTCGCAGGCCTGGCGCAGCGGTGCACGCCAGTGCATCGGTCTGCCTGCCGGGTCGGGCGCCATGCGGCAGGCGCAATCGGAGCGCCACCGCTCGACACCGTGTGCGCAGCTCCACGACGTGGGCTCCACGAGCCGCACCGCGTGGCGCGGCTCGTGCCGGGCCAGCACGGCAGCGAAGTTCTCGATCCGCACGTCGGACCGATGCTGCAGCGCGTCCAGCATCCAGGCGAGCGCTACCTCGCCGAACTTGTGGTGGTGACCGTAGGTCTCGCCGTCCGTCGCGACGGCGACGAGAGCGCGCCGCGCGCCGCTTGCATCCGGCGCCACCATCCGAGCGGCCCAGGTACGCGCGTCGTGGAGCAGGCCGCCGAAGGCGACGTCGTTGGAAATGGCGCCGTCGTAGGTAAAGAGGGCGATGTGCCGGCCGCCGCCCGTCGGGTACCGTCCCGGCAGGCCGTCGGCCCCCGCTCCTTCGACCTGATGGGGCGCGAGCACCGTGAAGCGGATCCCCGCCTCCGCCAGGACGTCGAGTGTCTCGTCGTCGACCGCGGTTTCGGGCAGCCACATTCCCTCGGGGGATCGCCCGAAGCGGCGCCGGAAATCGGCGATGCCCCAGCGCACCTCGGTCATCTTGTCGCGCCGGGTGGCGAGCGGGAGAATGATGTGGTGGTACGGCATCGCGAGCGCGTTGCCGTAGCCACAGCGCTTCACGCTGAGCCGGTCGGCGCGCAGCATGCTTTCGTACGAGCGCGGGGCGTGACGCTCGAGCCATTCGAGCAGTGTCGGACCGACGTCGAAGCTGATCGACTCGAGGGTGTTGACGATGGCGGCGATGCGGCCGTCGGCGGCGTGGCGCCGCGCGGCGATCACCGTCCGATAGCACTCCTTGTCGATGCGCTCGTTCCAATCGTGAAACGGCGCCGCGGACGGCTCACGCTCCACCTCTTCCAGCCAGGGATCTTCGCGCGGTGGCTGGTAGAAATGCGCGTGCACCACTACGGACTGCGGAGGTGGTCGCGTCACCCGATGGCGGAAGCGGGAGCGGCGATCGCTGCGGACACCGCTTCCAGAACGTCCGGGAAGACGGTGTCACGCTGCCACAGCTCGTCGGCGAGGCGGGCCGCCCCTTCGAGAGCGCCCGAGCGCAGTCCGTCGAGCAGTCGGCGCGTGTCCTCACAGTGCCCCACAAAACGGCGCTCGGCGTAGTCGGCGACGGCCCCGGTGGAGATGATGAACTGCCAGTCCGAGGCCTGTGCCAGCAGCAGCTCGCGCGCCGCCTGTGCCACGATCGGCAGCGCGCCCGGATTGGCGAGCGCCGCCGGCACCGCATCCCAGAACGCATCCTCGAGCGGCCACAGCCGGTCCCAGGTCCAGCGCGTCTGATCGTTCATCCACATGCTGTGGTCGCCGTTGACGCCCCACGACCCCTCCGCGAGCCGCAGCCCGGTCTTCGGAGGGTGCGCCGCGAGGTGCTGCCCGCCGGTGACAGGACGGACCGACGGGCGGTGGCGCAGCTCCCGATAGACAGCGGCCAGGAAATCCACGCCCTCGAACCACCAGTGGCCGAACAGCTCGGTATCGAAGGGCGCGACGACCAGCTCGGCGTTCGACTCGCCGAGCGACACCAGCAGGTCGGTGAAGTGGCGGGCATGGTCCCCGGCCCGCTGGTGTGCGCGCTCCGGCTCGTAGGACCGCTTGTCGCCGAGGTCCACCCCGCTGCCGGTGACGCGCCACAGCTTCAACCCGCCGGGCCAGCGAATCTTGTGGAACTCGAGGTACCACTCGTCGCCCGGATAACCCTGCTGCCGGCTCCACACCTGCAGCGACGACCGCGGGTCGCGCACCAGCGCCGCGACGCCGGGCGTTGCGCGGGACACCCGGTAGGCCAGATATGGCGAGCGGACAGCGGCGATGGGCGGGGCCACGGCGTCACCATGACGCTCGGCATCGAATCGCTCGGCGCCGAGCGGAACTTCACCGTAGGTCCCGAGCGCCTGACCGGCGCGCGCCTGGTGCGAGTCGGTGAAGAAATAGCGAAAGCCGGCTTCGATCAGGTGTTCTTCGATCCCGGGACGCCTGCCATGCTTCGGGCGATAGGCGCATTCGGGGAGCCAGCACCCCGTCGGCCGCACGCCGAACAGGCGGCGATGCTCCCGCTGGCCGACGCCGAGCTGCAACCGAATGCTCTCGTCGCGGCGCAACAGCGGCAGATAGCCGTGCGTCGCCGCCGAGCCGATGATCTCGAGCCGGCCGCGCTCCTGAAACGCGCGGAACGCCGACAACAGATCACCGCCGGTCGAGTGAAACAGATGGCGCAACCGCTCGAGGTGCCGGCGCCAGTACTCCACCAGGGGGATGAGGGCGGCATCGCCGGTCGTCGACATTGCCGGCGGCGCCTCGGCGCAGGCCTTGAGCCGCTGGTCGAAGAACGCCTCCAGCTCGCGACCGAACACGGGGCTCGCCAGCTGATTGGCGAGGATCGGGGTGAAGCCGATCGTCACCGGTGCGGGCGTCCCCTCCGCGTCGAGGGCCCGCAGCTGCTCGAGCAGGGGGAGGTAGGTGTCGATCGCCGCCTCGCAGAGCCAATCACTGCCGTGCGGCCAGCGGCCGTGATTGAGCACGTACGGCAGATGACTGTGCAGCGCGAAGACGAATTCCATCGGCACCTTCAGGCGGCGGCGCGCGCGGTGATAGCGCGCTGGTACACGCTGGCGTACTGCGCCGTGGGCTCATCCCATCCCAGGCGCCGCGTCATCGCCCGGCGCATCAGCGCCCGCCAGCGACGACGATCGGTAAAGGCCTCGAGTACCCGCTGGATCGCCGCATCGAGCGCCCCGGGCGAGTAATCGTCGAACAGGAAGCCGGTTTCTTCATCGACCACGCTGTCACACAGCCCCCCCACGGCGCGCGCGATCGGAATCGCCCCGTAGAGCTGTGCGCGCATCTGCGTCAGTCCGCAGGGCTCGTACAGCGACGGCATCAGCAGCACGTCGGCCCCCGCGAGCAGGCGGTGCTCCAATCGGTCGGTGAAGGCGAACTCCGCCACCACGCGGTCGGGGTATGCCGCGGCGACGTCCCTGAGCGCCTCGTGATAGCGATGCTCCCCGGAGCCCAGGAAGACGAACTGGGCGTCGACGGACGAGAGCGACGAGGCGCGCAGCACGAGGTCGAGCCCTTTCTGCTGCACCAGCCGCGCGCTCATGGCGAATAGCGGCGTCTCCGGCTCGACGGCGAGGTCGTACGCCTGCTGCAGCGCAGCCTTGTTGTTGCGCTTCCCCTCGAGCGTCGCGGCGCCATAGTGGGCGCTGAGGTGCGGATCGGTCGCGGGATCCCACACTGCGAGATCGATCCCGTTGAGGATGCCTACGAGCCGGTCACCCAACGCCGTGAACGTATCGTGTAGCCCGAAGCCGCCCTGCGGCGTGCACAGCTCACGCGCATGCGTCGGGCTCACCGTCACGACCATGTCGGAAAAGGCGATGCCGCCTTTCAACACGTTCACCTGGTCGTACCACTCGAACGCCTGCCAGTGGTAGAGCTCGGGGGCGAGCCCCAGCAGCTGCATCGCCTGGGGCGCATAATGGCCCTGGAAACCGGCATTGTGCACCGACAGCATCGTCGCGAGCCGGCGATAGTAGGGCTCATCGCGGAAGCCCGTCCGCAGATAGACCGCGGCCAGTGCCGTGTGCCAGTCGTGCGCGTGCAGCACCTCGGCAGCCGGGGCGATCGTCGGCAGCGCGATGAGCGCGGCCTTGCAGAAAAAGGCGAAGCGCACGGCATTGTCGCTATAATCGCCGGACTCGTCGCCGTAGATCCCGCTGCGATCGAAGAAGTCGGGATGCTCGATGAAGTAGACCGCCGGTCCGGACGCCGGCTCGGCGAGCCGGTACACGTGCGCGAACTCGGTGCGCGAGCCGATGGACACGGAGAACTCATGTCCGACGCGCTCCAGCGACTGGCCATGTTCACGAACGATGCGGTACAGCGGCATGACGATGGCGACGGCGGCGCCGTCTCTGGCCTGCGCGGCGGCGAGACCACTCACCGCCTCTCCGAGACCGCCGGTGCGGGCGTAGGGCCAGCACTCTGCGGTGAAATGCACGACCCCGATGCGGGACCCCGAAGCGGCGGCCGGGCCGGAGCGGCGATACGTCGCAGCGCGCTTCCCGCGGGTGGACCCGCGTCGTGGCTTCGTCACCTTGTCATCGACTCCCATCGCCCTTTCTCCACGACGCTCCGTCGTCACGCCGTCGGCGGATCGTCCTTGATGTCCTCCCCCCGCATTGCTGGAACGTAATACTGCGTGGTGTATTGCTGCACCATGCGCTGGGCCGTAAACCGCTCACCGGCCACCCGCATGGCGTGCTTCATCTTCTCGACCCACCCCACTGGGACGCCGCGCTCATCCCGCGTGTAGAACAGCGGCACCACCTGCTCTTCCAGGAGCTGGTAGAAGTGCCCGGCATCGACGGGGTCGGCGTCTCCCTCTTCCGGCGCCGGCGGGATCGCCCAGCCGTTCTTCCCCTCGTAGCCCTCGTGCCACCAGCCGTCGAGGGTGCTGAGCTGCGGCACGCCGTTCAGCGCGGCCTTCATGCCGCTCGTCCCCGAGGCCTCGAGGGGGACGCGCGGCAGATTGAGCCACAGGTCAACCCCCTGCACCAGGCGGTGCGCGAGATGCATCTCGTAGTCTTCCACGAAGGCCACCCGGCCCTCAAAGCGGGGGTCGCGCGTGAACTCGTACACTTTCTGCAAGACCTGTTTCCCCGGCTCGTCGGCCGGGTGGGCCTTCCCTGCGAACACGATCTGCACCGGGCGCCACGGGTTGATGAGCAGGCGGCGCAGCCGCTCGACGTCGGTGAAGATGAGGTTGGCGCGCTTGTAGGTCGCGAAGCGCCGCGCGAAGCCGATCGTGAGCGCCCGCTCATCGAGCAGGGTGCCGGCGCCGACCAGGTGCTGCGACTCGGTCTTCCATTCCTCTACCCAGCGGCGCCGCGCCATTTCCCGGATCGAGCGCAGCAGCACGATTTTCAGATTGGCGTGGGTGTTCCACAACTCTGCATCGTCGATCGTCAGCACCCGCTGCCAGAAGCCCGGGTCGTCGATGTGCAGTCCCCAGTCGACGCCGAGCGTCCGGCCGAGCAGCGCCCACAGCTGGTGCGACATCCAGGTGTCGATGTGCACGCCGTTCGTCACGTGGCCGATCGGCACCTTCGACGGATCGCGCGCGGGCCACAGGTCGGCCCACATGCGCCGCGACACCTCGCCGTGGGCGCGCGATACGGCGTTGACGTGCCCCGAGAGCCGGATCGCCAGCACCGGCATATGGAATTGGCCGTGATCGTGGGTGGGCGAGTGCCCCAGTCCCATCACGACCTCGCGGGACACCTTCATCTCGTCCCAGATCGGACCACAGCAGCGTTCCACCTGCTCTGCCGTAAAGGCGTCGTGTCCGGCGGGCACGGGGGTATGCGTGGTGAACACGCTGCTGGCGCGCACGCGGCGCACGGCGTCGTCGTAGGCGACGCCCGATGCGGTGAGCTCGCGCAGCCGCTCGAGCAGCATGAAGGCAGCGTGGCCCTCGTTGGCGTGCCACACCGCCGGCGCGAGACCGAGTGCGCGCAGCACGCGCACGCCGCCGGTCCCCAGCACCCATTCCTGGCGCAGCCGCAGCTCGCCCGAGCCGCCGTACAGCCGCTGCGACAGCTCGCGATCGGCAGGATCGTTCTGCGGCAGATCGGTGTCGAGCAGGAAGATCGGGACCCGGCCCACCATCATGCGCCACGCTCCGATCGCCACCGTGCGGCCCTGCGCCTGGATCGTCGTCAGGCTCGCCTCGCCCGCGGCGGTGAGCACGCGATCGAGCGGCGTGTGCGTGACGTCGAACCGCTCGTCGATGTCGCCCTGCCAGCCGTCGAGCCGCAACCGCTGGTCGAAGTAGCCGCGCGTGTACAGCAGGCCGAGGCCAATCAGGGGGATGCCGAGATCGGAGGCGGTCTTGCAGTGGTCTCCCGCGAGCACGCCCAACCCGCCCGAGTAGATCGGCACCGAGTTGTGAAATCCGAACTCGGCGCAGAAGTACGCGACGCGGCATTCCTGGAGCGCGGCGTGGTGCGTCATGAACCAGGTGCCATCGCGTGATTGCTCCCGCTCCAGCCGCTGCATCACTTCGTCAAAGTGCCGCAGAAACTCCACGTCTTCGGCGCACTGCGCGAGCCGCGCCGGATCGACCCGCCGCAACAGCTCAATCGGGTTATGCCGGGTGAGATGCCACAGCGGCTGATCGATCGACTGGAACAGAGCGCGCGCCTCGTGGCTCCAGCTCCACGAGAGGTTATGCGCGAGGTCGGCCAGCCCGATGACGCGCTCGGGAAGGTAGGGAATCTTGCTCTGGGGGTGTGTCATGGGCCCCGCAAACTACACCGGAGGTGACACGCGCGGAAACGTAAGCGCCATTACCTCTTGCGGCCGGTCGCCGGGGCGGCCCGCGCGCGCTCGGGGGCCGCGAGCGATTCGACGCCCTTCTTGGTGACCCGACGGGAAATGAGCGGCAGCGGCCGTTCGGCGAGCTTCTCGCCGACGGTGATGGCGCGCTGCAAGGCGTCGAATCCGATCTGGATGCCGGCGGCGTCGCGCGCGAACACTGATGCGATCGGCTCACCGGCGAGCACCTTGTCGCCCGGTTTGACGGTGATCACGAATCCGACACTCGGCTCGACCACGTCTTCAACCTGCGTGCGGCCGCCACCCATGGCGACGATCGCCTGGCCGATGGTGCGCGGTTCGACCGCGGTGATGACGCCGGTGCCCCGCGCCGCGAAGACTTCGACGGCCGCCGCCTGGGGCATGACCGAGGGATCCTCGACCACCTTCGGATTGCCGCCCTGCGCTTCGATGATCTGCTCGAATTTTTCGGCGGCGAGCCCCGACGACAGCGCGTTCTCGAGCCGCTGCCGCGCCTTGGCCGCCGTCGACTCGACCTTCGCCATCACGAGCATCTCGACGCCCAATGCGTAGGTGACTTCCATGAGGTCTTCGGGACCCTCGCCGCGCAACGCCAGAATCGCTTCTTCGGTCTCGAGGGCGTTGCCGCACGCGCGGCCCAGCGGCCGGTCCATCGCCGTGAGCAGCGCCACCGTCGGGCAGCCGCGGTCCTCGCCGAGGGCGATCATCGTCTGCGACAGCTCGAGGGCGCGCTCGGTCTGCGGCAGAAATGCGCCGCTGCCGTGCTTCACATCGAGCACGAGGCCGGTCAATCCTTCAGCGAGCTTCTTCGACATGATCGACGCGGCAATGAGCGGGATCGCCGCCACCGTCCCCGTCACGTCGCGCAGCGCGTAGAGCCGCTTGTCGGCCGGGGCGATCTCGGGCGTCTGGCCGATGAGCACCGCGCCGAGCTTCTGCAGCTGGGCTTTCGCGGCGGCGAGCGGGATATCGGTGCGGAACCCGGGGATCGCTTCGAGCTTGTCGAGCGTCCCGCCGGTGTGTCCCAGCCCGCGCCCCGACATCATCGGAACGGCGACGCCGCACGCGGCGACGAGCGGCGCCAGCACGAGCGACACTTTGTCGCCCACGCCGCCCGTTGAATGCTTGTCGATGCGCGGAGTCGACCAGCCTTCGAAGGAGAGCCGTTGCCCCGATGCGATCATCGCATCGGTCAGCGCCGCCAGCTCGCCGCGCTCCAGCCCGCGCCACACCACCGCCATCAACAGCGCCGAGATCTGATAGTCGGGAATGCGCCCCGCCGTGTAGCCCGCGACCAGCGCGGACCACTCCTCCGGCGAGAGTGCGCCCCCATCCCGCTTGCGCTCGATCAGCGGTACGACCAACATTAGGCAACCCCTCCTCGTGAAATCCTGCTCATGCGCACCGCGACGACCCTGACCGCGCTCGCACTCCTCGTCGCTCCCCGGCTCGGGGCGCAGGCCACGCCGCCCGAGCATATCGCGCTCGGCGACAGCGCGCGCGCCGCGCTGCATGCCGAGGAGTCGCTGCGTCACTACCAGGCCGCGGTCGCAGAGCTGCAGCATACCCTTGGCCGGGCGGCGCGAGACACGGCCCCGATCACCCCGCCCAACCCGGTCTACTGCGAGGCGCTGTGGAAGGCGGCGCGGCAGATCTCCGACGTCGCGAAACAGCTCCTCGGGGACTCACTCAAGCAACGGCGCGACAGCCTGTATTCGGTCGGCCGCACCTGGGCCGAGGAGGCGATTCGCGCAGACTCGAGCGTGGCCAACGCCCATTTCTCGCTCGCCCTCGTGCTCGGCCGGCTCTCCCGCACGCGCGGCGGGAAGGAGCGGGTCCGCTTCGGCCGGATCATTTACGACGAAACCGAGCGCACCATTCGCATGGATCCCCGCCATGACGGCGCGTACCACATTCTCGGCATGTGGAACGCCGAGGTGAAGCGGCTGTCGGGCTTCACCCGGTTCGCCGCCAAGACGTTCCTCGGCGCGGGGTTCATGAGCCGGGCCAGCTGGGACAGCGCCGTCGCCGACATGGAGCGCGCGGTGCAGCTCAACCCGCAGCACGTCTATCACCGCCTCGAGCTCGCCAGCGTCTACCTCGACGTCGATCAGCCGGCCAAGGCCAAGGAGCAGCTGCAGGCGATCGCCGCCTTGCCCGACGGCGACCCGATGGACCCGTATTACAAGCACCTCGCCGCCGCCGCGCTCGCCGACATCGACCGGGGCAAGGCCGACGACGCCGACGACCGGTTGCGCAAGGGCTAGCGGCGCGTCACCCGGAAACCCGCATGGCGACGAAGCTATCCCGCGCTGTGTGAGGCGGCAACTTGACGCGCCATGCGCAGTTACCCCATTGTATGGCGCCATGACTATCTCATCGGCTCTCACCAGCGTCGAAGCGGAGCGCCTCGCGGCGCGGATCGCCGAGCTGGAGCACGAGCGCAAGCATCTCCTGGCCGTGATCGAGATCCTCAAGGAGATCTCGGGCTCGCTCCATTTCATCGACATTCTGCAATCGATCGCCCGCAAGCTGGGCGAGTCGTTCGGGCTGGATCGCTGCTCGATTTTCCTCTCGGAGCGCGGCGGGACGCACGTGCGCCTGGTGGCTTCGTACGAAGACCCCACGATCCGCAATCACCTCGTCGATCTCGAGCGCTATCCCGAGCTGAAGCGCGCCATCCACCACGGTGAGACGGTGTTCATCCCCGACGCGATGACGGACCCGACGCTCAAGCACGTGAAGAACGAGCTGGCGAGCCGGCGCGTGAAATCGATCACCGTGGTGCCGATCAATTGGCGCGGGGTCGCGATCGGCGCGATTTTCCTGCGCACCTTCCGCGACGGACCGACCTTCTCCGACGCCGACGTCCGCTTCGTCCAGGTCGTCGCCTCGCTCACCGCCCAGGCGCTGCGCAATGCCCACCGCTACGAGCGACTGGCGCAGCGCCAGGCCGATACGAGCGAATCGCTGCGCCGCATGGAGCTGGAGCGCGTGGCGCTGCTCTCGTTCCTGCGCCGGTTGATCGACTCCTTCGGCCGCCAGGAAGGGGCGTGGGGGGAAGGGCTGCTCCCGAAAGCGAGCGCCGATGAGCTGGACCGGCTGGTGGGCGTGGCCCTGGCGGTGATCCAAGAAGAAGCCCGCGGACAGTGACCACCGCGGCCGCGCGCGCCGCCGAGCTCCGGCGGCTGCTCGAGCGGGCGAATTACGCGTATTACGTGCTCGACCGGCCGGACATGTCGGACGCCGAGTACGACCGGCTGTTCCGCGAGCTGGCCGCGCTCGAGACTGCCCACGCCGAGCTGCGCACCCCCGATTCTCCGACGCACCGCGTCGGCGCCGATCCCTCTCCCGCCTTCAGGAAGCACCGCCACCTCGTCGCGATGTTGTCGCTGGCCAATGCGTTCGATGAGGCCGAGCTCAACGCCTGGGAGGAACGCAACGCGCGGCTCGTCTCCGAGGTCACGCAGGAGGGCTACACCCTCGAAGTGAAGATCGACGGCGCCGCCGTGAGCCTCACCTACGAACACGGCGCGCTCGTCACCGGCGCGACGCGCGGCAACGGCGTCGAAGGCGAGGACGTCACTCCCAATCTCAAGACGGTGCTCGACCTGCCGCTGCGACTCCAGGGAACGGGCTGGCCGGTGAAGATGGAGGTGCGCGGAGAGGTCTACTTCTCCAAAACCCAGTTCGCGCGCGTCAACGAAGAACGCGCCCATGCCTCCGAGCCGTTGTTCGCCAACCCACGGAATTCCGCCGCGGGAGCGTTGCGCCAGCTCGATCCGAAAATCACGCGCAGCCGCGGCCTACGCATCTTCTGCTTTCACGTCGAGACCCCCGACCGCAAACCGGTGGCCGCCACACAGCACGCGCTGCTCGGAGCCTTGCACGACTGGGGCTTCCCCGTCGAGCCGCACCATCGGCTGGTGCCGAGCCTCGCCGCCGCGCACAGCGCGATCGCCGAGCTCGAGCAGCTGTTACCGAAGCTCGACTACGGCGCCGACGGCGTCGTGGTGAAGGTCAATCCGCTCGCCTTGCACGGCGAGCTGGGCACCGTGGGCGAACGCGAGCCGCGCTGGGCGATTGCGCGCAAGTTCGCGCCCGAGGTCCAAGTGACGAAGCTGCTCGAGATCCGCGTGAACGTGGGACGTACCGGCGCCCTCACGCCGTACGCCGTGCTCGAGCCGGTCGGCATCGGCGGCGTCACCGTAACGACCGTGACGCTCCACAACTTCGACCAGATCAAAGCCAAGGACGTGCGCGAGGGAGATCTCGTCGAAGTGACGCGCGCCGGGGAAGTCATCCCCCAGATCCTCGGCCCCGTCATCAAGAAGGGCACGCGCCGCAAGCCACCCTACAAAGCGCCCACGCGTTGCCCCGTGTGCAACTCTCCGGTCGAGCATCCCAAAGACGAGGTCATGGCCTATTGCCCGAACGTGTCGTGCCCCGGCCGGATCCTCGAAGGGATCGTGCACTTCGCGTCGCGTGATGCGATGGACATCCGCGGCCTGGGCTACGAGCGGGTGCGGGCGCTGCTCGCCGCGGAGCTGATCGCCGACGTCGCCGACCTGTATGACCGCAAGAAGCTCAATCTGCTCCAGCTGCTCACGATCGAAGGATTCGCCGAGAAGTCAGCGCAGCAGCTGCTCGACGCGATCGACCAATCGAAGGGGCAGCCGCTGTCGACGCTCCTCTACGCGCTCGGGATTCGCCACGTGGGCGGCCAGAGCGCCCGGCTCCTCGCCCGGCAGTTCGGCACGATGGCGCGGCTGGCGAAAGCCCCGGCGGAGGAGATCGGAGAGATCCGCGGCGTGGGACCCGAGATCGCCGAGGCCGTCGCCGACTTCTTCGCGACGCCGGCCAATCGCAGGCTGATCGAGCGACTCGGCAAACTGGGACTCACCCTGGCAGAGCCCGTCGCCGCCGCGGCAACCGGCCCGCTCGCGGGACAGACTTACGTGATCACGGGAACCCTCCCCACCCTGTCGCGCGACGCCGCCAGCCGGCTGATCGAGGCCGGGGGCGGACACGTCGCCGACAGCGTCTCCAAACGCACCAGCGCCGTGGTGGCGGGGGAGAACCCCGGGTCGAAGCTCGCCAAGGCCCAAACGCTCGGGATTGCCGTCATTACTGAGGAGGAACTGTTGCGCCGCGCATCCCCGAAGTCTTAAGTTGGCCTCCTCCATGACCACTCCCGCGACCTCGTCTGCAACCGGTCTCATGATCGGGTCCGGTGGCTTGCTGCAGCTGCACCGCAGCCTGCTGCAGTACGCGCCCGATGCCGCCATCGCGGTGCTACAGGAATCCGGCTACGCCGCGGGCGAAGGCGTCTATACGGCGCTGCGCACCTGGCTCGGCACCCATGCGGGCACCGAGGATCCCTCGGAGCTCGACGCGACGCTGTTCGCCGGTGCGCTGTCGGATTTCTTTCAGTCGGCCGGGTGGGGCCGGCTCACCATCGCGCCGGTCGGCGGCGCCGCGCTGGCACTCGACTCGTCCGACTGGATCGAGGCGGAGCCGGGCTCGGCGCAGATGCCGATGTGCTTCTTCACGTCGGGGATGCTCGCCGATGTGATGGGCCGCGTGTCGGGCGAGCAGGTCGCGGTCATGGAGGTCGAGTGCCGCAGCAAGGGCGACTCGATCTGCCGCTTTCTTTCGGCGTCTCCGACGACGCTGCAGGAGGTCTACGAGAAGATGGCGGCGGGGATGAGCTACGTGGAGGCGCTGGGAGGCGGCTAACCGCTCACCGCCGGGCGACACTCACTCCCTCCAGCAGGAGCGACGGCGACCAGCGAGTCCCCTGCCAGCGGCCGTCGGTTCCAAAACCAGCGATACGCTGCAACAGCTCGTACACGTTGCCCGCGACGGCGGCGTCCTTCACCCGCCCCGTGATCTCGCCGCGCTCGATCCGATACGCGAGCGCCACCGGATGGCTGAACGCACCGCCGATCACGTTCCCCTGCCCCACGCCGATCAGCTCGTCGATCACCAGCCCATCGCGCACACCCGCTACCAGGCCCCCACCCAGCACCCCGGGTCCCTGCCCCGACGCCCCATTCCCCACCACCACGTTGGAGTACTCGGCGACCGGCTTGCCGA
>DATLVL010000012.1:0-8627 GCA_035577525.1 Gemmatimonadales bacterium
GGCATCCTCGGCGTCGCGGTCGGGCTGGCCGTCGGCTGGCTGATCCGTCTGCTGCGAGCGCGGATTCACGCTCCGGAAATCGAGTCGACGATCTCGCTCTTGACCCCGTTCGCCGCATTTCTCCCCGCCGAGGCCCTCGGCGTATCGGGAGTGCTCGCCGTCGTCACGTGCGGGCTCTACCTGGCCCGCCTCGGACCGCGTCTCGTCGCGCCCGACACACGGCTCCAGACCGAGGGGATGTGGGGGGTCGTGGGATTCGTGCTCGAAGGTCTCACGTTTATTTTCGTGGGGCTCGAGCTGCGCGAGGTATTGAAGGGGCTCGGAGTCTATTCCCTGCTTGAGCTGGGGCTGGCCATTGGCGCGGTCAGCGTGGCGACGATCAGCGCCCGGCTCATCTGGGTCTTTGCGTCGAGCTACGCCTCGCGCGGGTTGCACTTCGGAGCCGGGCATCAGGATCCGTTCGTCTCCTGGCGCTACGTTTTCTTTATCGGATGGGCAGGACTGCGCGGGGCCGATTCCCTGGTGCTCGCCCTGGCGCTGCCGCTCGCCACTGCGACAGGGGCGCCGTTCCCGGGCCGCGACCTGATCATCTTTCTGACGTACGCGGTCATTCTGGTGACGCTCCTGGCGCAGGGGTTCTCGCTGCGGCCGATCGTGGGCAAGCTGGGCATCTGCGATACCGGCGAGATCCGGAGACTCGAAGAGGCGCATGCGCGCGAGCAGGCGTCGGTGGCGGCGCTGAAGCGTCTCGACGAGCTGGCCGCCGACCTCGATGGGGAGCTGGTCCGAGAGCTGCGAGCACGCTACGGTCATCGGCAACGCCGGTATGGGGCCCGCGTGCGCGCCGAGCGCGACGGAGCGGAGGAGCTGCTGGCCAAACGACGCGGCGATGTGTTGCGGGAACTGCTCGACGCGGAACGCGCGGCGGTCCTCAAGCTGCGCGACAAGGGCATGATTGGCGATCACGTGCTGCGTCAGGTGCAGCGGGATCTCGACCTCGAGGTGCTGCTCCTGGGATTGCGATAGCTGGAGGGAGGGGCGGCGGGAATGGCAGGCAGCAAGAAGACCATTTTTTCGAAGGCGGCCGCCGCGGTGGCGCGCCAGGATCGGGTGATGGCGGGGCTGATGAAGCGAACCGAGCCGTTCCATCTCCCGCGGCCCGACAGCGGCCACTTTGCCGCGCTGTCCGAAAGCATTCTCTACCAGCAGCTGGCCGGTGCCGCAGCGGCGGCGATCCACCGGCGCTTCGTCGCGCTGTTCGACGGGGACCCGACGCCAGCCAGCGTCCTGGGCCTCCGCCCCAGGACGCTGCGCGCCGCGGGCCTCTCGGGCAGCAAAGTCGCTTCGATTCGGGATCTCGCCGCGAAGGTCATCGACGGAACCGTCCCGCTGCAGTACATCGGCCGGCGTTCCGACGAAGAGATCATCGACCGTCTCACGGTGGTGCGCGGCATCGGGCGGTGGACGGCCGAGATGTTCTTGATGTTTCAGCTGCGCCGGCTCGATGTATGGCCGGTGGGCGACTACGGGGTGCGCATGGGCTACGCGCTTGCCTACGGTCTGCGCAAGCTCCCCACACCCAAGCGGCTCGAGCGAGAAGGGGAACGGTTTCGGCCGTACCGGACCGTAGCGGCGTGGTATTGCTGGCGCGCCGTCCACGAGCATCGAAAGCAGCGTCGATGACCGCGCCGCGGGTGGTCCACAACGCCGCCGCTCGGCGGTTTGATCTGGTCATTGACGGCAAAGACGCGCACTTGGACTATCAGATCGCGGGCGACCGCCTGCGCCTGATCCACATCGAGGTCCCTCCCGCAATCCAGGGTCACCGCTACTCCGATGTCCTCGCCCGCGCCGGCCTGGAATACGCGAAGGCCGAGCAACTCCGCGTCGTGCCGATTTGCCCGGTGGTGCGGACGTTTCTGACGCATCATCCCGAGTACCTGCCGCTCGTCGACGAGCACTGGATCCCGATCCTCGAGTAGCAGCGCGGGAGGGGCTGGACAGCGTCATTATGCTGTCGAAGGAACCCAGGAGAGGATCATGACGGCCCCAGTCACCACGGCGGCGCCCGGCGCCATTGTCGCCCTCACATCGCGCGCCGACCAGCTCTTTCCCACGTTGACCGCGGCGCAGCTCGAGCGGTTCACGGCGCACGGGCGTACGCGAACCGTGACCGCAGGGGAGGAGCTGATTCGCGCGGGTGAGCCCACCACGCAACTCTTCGTCGTACGGTCGGGACGCCTCGACGTGGTCCGCACGATGGCCGCCACCGAGGAGGTTGTGGCGAGCTTCGGTCCGGGGATGTTCACCGGCGAAGCCAGCCTGCTGTCGGGCCGGCGCGGGGTGGCCGACATCCGCGCCGCCACGCCGGGCGAAGTGATCGAAGTCGACCGCGACCGCTTGCTCACGCTGATCCAGACCGACAGCGAGCTGAGCGAGATTCTGATGCGCGCGTTCATCCTGCGGCGGGTGGAGCTGATCGCCCGCGGTGTCGGAGACGTCGTGATCCTCGGCTCGGCGCATTGCCAGGGGACGTTGCGCGTCAAGGAGTTCCTGACGCGCAACGGGCATCCCTATCAGACGATCGATCTCGATCGTGACCCGAGCGCCCAGGAGCTGCTCGACCGCTTCCAGGTCCGCCCCGCCGACATCCCGGTCGTGATCTGCCGCTGCGAGACAGTGCTGCGCAATCCCACGAACCAGCAGATCGCCGACTGCCTCGGCTTCAACGAGGCGATCGACGCCACGCAGGTCCGCGATGTGGTCGTCATCGGCGCGGGTCCGGCGGGACTGGCGGCGGCGGTCTACGCCGCCTCGGAAGGGCTCGACGTGCTCGTGGTCGAAGCGACGGCGCCGGGTGGCCAGGCAGGCTCCAGCTCGCGGATCGAGAACTACCTCGGATTTCCCATGGGGATCTCAGGTCAGGAGCTGGCGGGACGGGCGTACACCCAGGCGCAGAAGTTCGGGGCCGAGATCCTGATCGCGCGCGACGCCAAGCGATTGGCCTGCGAGCGCAAGCCGTACGCCCTCGAGGTCGGCAGCGAGCAGCGGCTGCCGGCGCGCGCCGTGGTCATCGCGACCGGCGCCGAGTATCGCAGGCTGCCGATCGCGGACATCGCCCGGTTCGAAGGCGCCGGTATCTATTACGCGGCGACGTTCATGGAAGCGCAGCTGTGCGAGGGGGAGGACGTCATCGTGGTCGGGGCAGGGAACTCGGCCGGCCAGGCCGCGGTGTTTCTCGCACAATCCACGCGGCGCGTGCACTTGCTGGTCCGCTCCGGCAAGCTCGCCGACACGATGTCGCGCTACCTGATCCGCCGCATCGAGGATCATCCGGCGATCGAGCGCCACTTCTACACCGAGGTCGTGGCGCTCGAGGGGAACGGACGCCTCGAGCGTGTGTCGTGGCGTGACAAGCAGACGAACCGCGTGGAGCAGCATCCGATCCGGCATGTGTTCACGATGACCGGCGCGGTTCCGAGCACGGCGTGGCTCGGGGGGTGCGTCGCGCTGGACGAGAAAGGCTTCATCAAGACGGGACGGGATTTGTCGCCCGAGGATCTGGCAGCCGCCCGCTGGCCGCTCGCGCGCTCGCCCCACCTGTTGGAGACGAGCCTGCCGGGCGTGTTCGCGGTCGGCGACGTTCGCTCGGGCAGCGTCAAGCGGGCGGCGTCGGCGGTGGGCGAGGGGTCGATTGCGATTTCCGCGGTACACCAGGTCCTCGCCGAGTAACAGGACGGCACTAGTGACGACCGCCAACGACATCTGCGCGCACTTGAGCGCGGTGAAAACAGTGCGGCACGCCAAGCGCCGCGAGTGCGCGGAGTGCATCAAGATCCATTCGGAATGGGTGCATCTGCGCACATGCCAGGAGTGCGGCGCGACGCTGTGCTGCGACAGCTCGCCCAATCAACACGCCAGCAAACATGCCCACGCGAGCGGCCATCCGGTCGTCACGTCGGACGAGCCGGGCGAGCGCTGGCTGTATTGCTATCCGGACGACGCGTTTGCCGAATACTGATTGCTCGGAGTGATGCCGTGCCACGGTACGCGGCGTTCCTCCGCGGTGTCATGCCGATGAACGCGAAGATGCCCGATCTCAAGCGGGCCTTCGAAGCGGCCGGCTTCACGGACGTGCGGACGGTGCTGTCGAGCGGCAATGTGGTGTTCACCGCCCGCAGCGCGGGCGCGGCCGCCCTCGAGCGCAAGGCCGAAGCGGCAATGGAGCAGACGCTGGGGCGTGCCTTTTTCACGATCGTGCGTCCCATCGACGTGCTGCAGCAGCTGCTCGCGTCAGACCCGTTTCGCGCCTTCCGCCTCAAGCCGGGCGCGAAACGTGTCGTCACGTTCCTGCGGCGGCCCCCCGCGAAGAAGATCGCACTGCCCACGGAGCTCGAAGGAGCCCGCATATACGCGCTGCAGGGCGGTGAAGCCTTCACCGCCTATGTCCGGAACCCGAACGGCAACCCCGTGTTCATGACGCTGATCGAGAAGACGTTCGGCAAGGAGCAGACCACGCGCACCTGGGATACGGTGGCCAAGATTGCGCGGTAGATTGATCCGCCTCGAGCGGACCTAACGGAGGAGACACGTGGGGAAGGGTACCATCGCGATTCTGACCGGCGGCGGCGACGTCCCCGGGCTGAACCCTGCTATCCGGGCCATCACGATCCGCGCCTTGCGGGACGGCTACAAGGTCGTCGGGATCCGGCACGGCTGGGGCGGACTCGTCGACTACGTCCGCGATGCCAAAGCGGACAACAGCGAGCATGTGCAGCCGCTCGATGAAGCGATCGTGAATCGCGCCGGCCGCACCGGCGGCACGTTCCTCCACACCTCCCGCGTGCGGCCGAGCCACCTGCCGAAAGAGCGCGTCCCGGCGCATCTCACAGGGTACGACCGGCCGGTCAACGACACGACGCAGGACGTGCTGAAGAACCTCGAGCACATCGGCGTCGACGTGCTGATCCCGATCGGGGGCGACGACACGCTGAGCTACGGGAAACGGCTGCACGACGAAGGGATGCACGTCGTCGCGATTCCGAAGACCATGGACAACGATGTCTACGGCACCGACTACTGCATCGGCTTCAGTACCTGCGTGACCCGCACCATCGAGCTGACGCATCGGCTGCGCACCTCGGCGGGCTCGCACGAGCGCTTTCTGGTGATCGAGGTGTTCGGGCGCTACGCCGGGTTCACGGCGCTGTTGCCGACGATGGCGGGCGCCGCCGACCGCTGCGTCATCCCCGAGCATCCCGTGAACGTGGAGCGGCTGGCCGAGCTGCTCACGATGGACCGCAACAAGAATCCGAGCCGCTACGCCGTCGTGCTCGTCTCGGAAGGCGCCCGTCTGGCCTCTCAGGAAGGGATGAGCTTCGAAGGGGAAGAGACCGACATGTTCGGGCATCGTAAGCTCGGCGGCATCGGCGACCAGGTCGGGGCGGCACTGAAGACGGCATCGGCGCGCCACAACAAGGGCCGCAAGATCGACATCGTGAACCAGCGCCTGGGGTACCTGGTACGCTCCGGCGACCCGGACGCGCTCGATTCGATTGTTCCGATGGCGTTCGGCAACCTGGCCCTGGACCTGATCATGCGGAAGGAATACGGGCGGCTCGTCAGCATCCACAAGGGTTTCTACGACAGCGTCCCGATCTCGAGCGTGACGTCGGAAAAGAAGACGGTCGACGTGTCCAAGTACTACAACACCGATCGGCTGCGGCCGATCTACCAGTTCGACGGCGCGCCGCTTTTCATCATGACGAGCGACTGATGCGGCTGCGCCTGCTCGGCGTCGCGTTGCTGGCCCCGGCGTTGGCAGCCGGCCAGCAACCGCCGCCGGACTACGCGAGCCATCACGTCTTCACCCTCGCGCAGTTCACGTTCGAGAACGGCACCACCGTTCCCAACGTGAAGGTGGTGTACGGCACCTACGGCCGCCTGAACGCGCGCAAAGACAACGTCATCCTGCTGCCGTCGCACTACCTCGCCGACCACCATGGCTACGACTGGCTGATCGGCCCGGGTCTGGCCCTCGATACGACGCGGTATTTCCTCGTGGCGACGGAATTGTTCGGCAATGGCCACTCTTCGTCGCCCAGCAACACCCCGGAGCCGTTCCACGGCCCACGGTTCCCCGTGGCCACGATCCGCGACAACGTCGAGGCAGTGCACCGCCTGCTGGTGGACGAGCTCGGCATCACGCACGTCCAGGCTGTGATCGGGTTCTCGATGGGCGCGGAGCAAGCGTTCCAGTGGGCGGTGAGCTATCCCGGCTTCATGGATCGCATCGTCGCGACCGCCGGGACGGCGAAGTGCTGGCCGCACGGTGTCGTGCGGCTGGAGGCGCAGATCGCCGCGATCGCGCTTGACACCGCGTTTCACAGCGGAGACTACACCGTGCAGCCGAAGCGCGGCGTCGAGCTGTTCAGCTTGATCTGGGAGGGCTGGCTCTTTTCCCAGGAGTGGTGGCGCCGCGAGCTGTGGCGGCAGGCGAGCCCGGCAGGGACGACGTTCGACGCGTTCGTCACCAACCTCGAGCAGAACTTCATCCCCGGCGCCGACGCCAACGATCTCATTCTCCAGGCGCGCACCTGGGAGCGCCACGACGTCGGTGCGACGAAGGGGTTCGACGGCAGCGTGGAGAAGGCGCTCGGGGCCATCACCGTACCGGTGCTCTACATGCCGTCGGAGACGGATCTGTATTTCCCGCTGTCCGACGCCCGCTACGAATCCCGCTTCATCCGGCAGGTTACGCTGACACCGATCCCGTCGCTGTGGGGGCATCCCGCTGGCGCTGGCGCAGACTCGAGCGACGCGAAGTTTCTCAACCAACATATCGCCGCATTCCTGCGCCCGAGCACCCACTAAGCACAGGCTCCTTCATACTTCCTTCCTGATGTCCTCATGCCGCACGCGGAGCATTATGAAATGGGCCGTGTCCGGCGCTTCGGGAGTCTCACCGACGAGCTGAAGCCCGCGTTTACCGACGCGGAGGTGACGGTCGAGGCCGGCCGTTGCCTCGAGTGCGGCGGCCCGTCGACGCTTCCTCCCTGCACACTTGCCTGTCCCGCGGGCGTAGATGTCCCGGGATTCGTCGGGGCGATCGCGCGCAGTGATTTCTCCGGCGCCGCCCGCACGATCTTCGCGGCCAATGTCCTCGGCGGCAGCTGCGCACGCGTCTGCCCCGTCGAGGAGCTGTGCGAAGGAGCCTGTGTGCTGGCGCGCGCGGGCCGCTACCCGGTGCGCATCGGCCGCCTGCAGCGCTACGCGGCGGATCGGGCCCTGGCGCAGAGCCCCGAGCAACAGGGATGCGTCCCGAACGGCCGGCGCGTCGCCGTCATCGGCGCCGGGCCCGCCGGCCTCGCCTGTGCAGCGGAGCTCGCCACGCTCGGCTACGCCGTCACGGTCTATGAGGCCCGGGAAGCCAGTGGTGGCCTGATTCGCTACGCCATCGCCCCGTATCGCCAGATCGCCGAGCCGCTGCCCCAGGAGGCCGAGCGCATCGCGGCGCTGGGCGTCCGCTTCGTCATGGGCTTCGCCGTGGATCGACCCGATCGGTTGCTGCAGATCGAGAACGGCGCGGACGCCGTGTTTCTCGGCGTCGGACTCGGAAACGATCTGGATGGCGGTTACGCCGGCTCTGACTTGCCGGGTGTCTGGCCGTCGCTCGAGTTCATCGAGCAGCTGAAGACCGGAACGCCGCCTGAGGTGGGACGGCGCGTGGCGGTGATCGGGTGCGGCAACACGGGCGTAGACGCCGCCCGTGAAGCGCTGCGACTCGGCGCTTCACACGTCAGCATCCTGTATCGTCGGTCGGAAGCGGAGATGCCCGCCTACGCGCACGAGTATCGCGAGGCGGTGGACGAGGGCGTCGAATTCCGCTGGCTCACGAACCCGGTCCGCTTCGTCGGCCGAGGGCGCCTGCGCGGCGTCGAGTGCGAGCGCATGCGGCTCGGCGCTCCCGACGCCTCGGGACGGGCGCGCCCCGAGCCGATTCCGAACAGCACGATCACGATTCCCGTCGATACGGCCATCGTGGCGATCGGTCAGGCCCCACGGGCCGAGTTCCTCGGCTGGATTCCCGGGCTGGAGCTCGACCGCGGGAAGATTCGGATCGATGCGGTGACCGGCCGCACTTCGCATCCGAAGTACTTCGCCGGTGGCGATGCGGTGAACGGCGGGGCGACGGCGGTGGCGGCGGTGGGAGCCGGGAAGCGTGCGGCGTGGGGGATTCACCGCGCGCTCACCGGCCTGTCGCCCGAGGTGGCGGCACGTGCGCCGGCGCCCGTGACGCCGGTTGAGGCCGGCGCGGTGTGGCGCTACGAGCAGGCCGACGCGGCCCTCATCGTCAACCGCGCCTGGTGCAAGGCGTGCGACCTGTGCGTGGAGGTGTGCCCCACCGGCATCCTTGCCCTCGACGTTTCGGATCGGATCACGGTGAGCGACATCTCTCGCTGCATCTTCTGCGGACTGTGCGCACTACGCTGTCCCGATTACGTGTTCATCCTCGAGCGCGGCGGAGCGCCGGTCAGCGCCATGGCGGACTCGAGCCTGGCGGTTCTCTGAGAGCTTCATGACGCGTGAGCGATCGGTCCGCCTCATCCAGGGCAACGAAGCCTGCG
>DATLVL010000013.1:0-3673 GCA_035577525.1 Gemmatimonadales bacterium
GCCGCCGGACATCGTCGACGAAGTCGAGCGTCTCATGGCGGCGGCGAAGATCGACGTCGGGGGCGTCGAGTATCTCATCGATACGCGGGACGGCGCACGCTACTACTACGACGTCAATGCCCTGTCGAACTTCGTGGCGGACGCCCCGCGCGTGGTGGGGTTCGATCCGTTCGCGCGGCTCGTGGACTATCTCGAGAAGCGGGGGGGCTGAGTATGCGCTTCGGCTTCTGGCTCCCGGTGTTCGGCGGCTGGCTGCGCAACGTCCCCGCCGAGCAGATGGAGGCAAGCTGGGACTACGTCTCCCGCCTCGCCCGGCGCAGCGAGGAGATCGGCTTCGACCTGACACTGATCGCGGAGCTCAATCTCAACGACATCAAGGGCCCCGACGCCCCGGCGCTCGATGCCTGGACGACGACCGCCGCGCTCGCGGCGGTAACGGAGCGTCTCGAGCTGATGGTGGCGGTACGCCCCACGTTTCATCCGCCGGCGCTCGCCGCGAAGCAGGCGGCCAATATCGACCATATCAGCGGCGGCCGGCTCACCCTCAACGTCGTGTCGTCGTGGTGGGCGGAGGAAGCCAAGCAATACGGCGTCGAATTCGACCGTCATGACGCCCGCTACGCCCGCACGGCCGAGTGGCTGGCGGTGGTGAGCGGGATGTGGGCGGAGCCGCGTTTCAGCTACGCGGGCCAGTACTACCGTATCGAGAACGCGACCCTCGAGCCGAAGCCCAGGTCCCGGCCCCGGCCCACGCTGTACGCCGGTGGGGAATCGGAAGCGGCGAAGCAGATGATCGCGGGCGCGTGCGACGCCTACCTGATGCACGGCGATCCCCCCGAGCGCATCGCGGCGAAGGTGGGCGATATGCGGGAGCGGCGCGAGCGCGCCGGGGGCGCCCCGCTGCAATTTGGAGTGGCCGGCTACGTCGTGTGCCGCGAAACGGCAGAGGCGGCGCGCCGCGAAGTGGTCCGCATCACCGATGTGCAGCAGAGCGCGGCCGGGTACGCGAACTACCAGGAGTGGCTCGCCAACACGCAGCTCGAGCAGCGCGTCAGTCTCGAGGATTATTCCGTTTCGAACCGCGGTCTGAACGCGGGTCTCGTCGGCACGCCGGAGCAGGTCGCCGAGCAGATCGACCGTTTTGCGGACGCGGGTGTGGATTTGTTGTTGCTGCAATTCAGTCCGCAGCTGGAAGAGATGGAGCGCTTCGCGGAAACGGTGATTCCACTCGTCAACGCGGCGCGCTCGATTCCTACCTGAGCCTTTCCGTTTCGACGCTGCGAGATGGGGCACTCCTCGCTCCCGGTTTGCCCCGAATCAGTGCGCGGGGTAGGCGTTTCGTCCGCGCATCACCTGCGTAACAGAAGGTAAATCAAGAGGTTCCAGCCAAGGGCCGCCGCGTGAACATCGGTGCGCTTGATGCATTGCGCACAGGCGCCATGACGAACATTCGAAAAGCCGTCGTCCTCATCGCGGTGCGCCAGGAGCAGTCGCTGGCTGGATTGCTCGAGGACAACCGCTATGCCGCCATCGAAGTGCGCACCGCGGCGCTGGCGATCGACTGGGCGCGCGCGCAGCGGCCCGACGCCGTCATCCTCGACGCCGACCTTCCCGACATGTCCGGCCTCGACGTGTGCCGGATCCTGCAGGGGGAACCGGGAATCGGGGATCAGGTCCCGATTCTCATCCTGACGCGCGACAAGCCCACGCCGATGCAACGGGTCGACGCGCTGCGCGCCGGGGCGTGGGATTTCCTGTGGCAACAGAACGACCCGCAGGAGCTGGCACTCAAGCTCCAGACCTACCTGCGCGCTCGGCAGAACATCCATGCGGCGGTCGAAGAAGAGGCGGCCGGCACCCCGGTGTTGTACGACTGGCCCGGTCTGGCCCGGCGCGCGCGCGAGCTCGGCGCGCTGCTGACGCGACGGCATGGCGCCATGGCCGCGATCGTGTTCCGGCTCGAAGGCGGGCCGTTCCCGCGCATCGGCTCGATCGTCGCCCGTGAGACCCGCCTCTCGGACGTGTTGGGCACGCTGGGACCGGCCGAATACGCGGTCCTGGCCCCGGGCACCGATCACAGCGGAGCGCTGCGGCTGGCACGGCGGGTCGCGAAGAGCCTGCAGGACTCGCTCACCCCCGACACGCGCCGCGAATCGATCGAGCTGTGCGTCGGCTACGACGCAGTCGATAACCTCACGTACGCTCCGATCGATCCTGCCGCGTTGATCGCGCGCGCGTCCGCTGGGTCGCGCTCGGGAACGTCGGAGCTCGAAACGCCGTGGATCCGGCGCTTCGTCGAGCGTCCGACGCTGCGGTCGGAGGTTGTGTTCCAAACCAAAGAGCCCAAGAGGACCGCCGTATGAAGCCTACCCGCCTCCTGTGGATCGCAGCCGTGGGGAGCCTGCTACTGGCATGCGGTGAAACTTCGCCGGTGGGTGTCGGGACCGCCCCGACTGCCCCACCGGCGCGACTGGACTGGCAGAACCCGCCCGTCGGCCTGCTGCAGTGCACGTCGCTGCCGTACGACTCCACGACGCAGACTATCGGTCCGGAGGGCGGCGCAATTCAGGCGGGGCCGCATGTGCTGCGCATTCCGCCCGGAGCGCTGTCCGATACGGTGACGATCACGATGGTCGTGCCTCCGGATACGGTGAACCGCGTGCGCTTCCAACCGGAAGGGCTCACGTTCGCGTCCCCGGCGTGGTTGACGATGAGCTACGCGAACTGCTCGCTCCTGGGACAGCTGCTGCCGAAACAGATCGCCTACACGGACGACGCGCTCGTCGTGCTCGAATACCTGCTCTCGTTCGACAACTTCTGGTCGCAGCGGGTGACGGGACGCGTCAATCACTTCTCCAACTATGCCATCGCCTGGTAGCCAGCAGATCACGGCGCAGAGCCCCGGTCGGGCGACGAACGTCACGCCCAGCGGGCTCGAGCTGCTGCGCGAGGCGCGCGAGCGAGAGCGCCAGGGCCCCCTGGCGGCGGCGATCGAGTGCTACCAGCAGGCGATCGCCGTGGCGGAACGGAGCGGCGCGCCGGCCGTGCTGTCCGAAGGCCTGCGCCGCCTCGCCGTGCTGCACCAGCAGCGAGACGAGTCGACGCTGGCGCAGGAGCTGTGCGAGCGCAGCTATCGTGTGGCGCGCGAAGGCACGAACCATGCGCTCGCCGCGGAAGCGCTGAACACCCTGGGCGGCATCCATCTCACGCGTGGCTCGCTCCCCGAGGCGCGCGGTGTCTTTCTCCAAGCGCTCGATCTCGGCGCGTCGTGTCGCGAGCTGCGCGCGCGGGTGACGCAGAATCTCGGCATCCTCGCCAACATCCAGGGGCACCTCGACGAGGCGCTGGCGCAGTATCAGCAGTCACTCCAGGCCTATCGCGAGGCGGGCGACCGCCACGGTTGCGCCATCGCCTACCACAACCTCGGCATGGTGAGCGCGGATCGCGGCTTGCTGGATGAGGCGGGCTACTACTTCCATCGCAGCCGCACCCTGGCCCGGCGCGAAGGGGATGTGTACCTCCAGGCGCTCGCCCTCGTCAGCCAGGCCGAAGTCGACGTCGCCCGGCAGCGCTACGAGAACGCGCGCCAGCAGGCGGAAGAAGCCCTCGTGCTGTTCGATTCGCTCGGCACGCCCGGCGCCAAGGCCGATCCATATCGCGTGCTGGGCATGGT
>DATLVL010000014.1:0-4374 GCA_035577525.1 Gemmatimonadales bacterium
AGGGAAAAAGACGGTTCCTCTGACCGCAGAAGCCGCATCGATGGCTGCTTGAATGGCCGTCGTATCGTTCGCACTTCCATTGCCGCAGGCACCGTAATCCTTCACGCTGAAAACGGACACTGAAACCTCCAGTTCGAAAGCCATCCGAATCGGCTTGCCCTTCTTCACTCGGACGGCGAACCACTGATTCTCCTACGATCCATGCAAGGTGAGTGTGGCGATAGGTCACTTTTGCGACGAGGAGTGCATGAACTGCGACACTGGCCCGAACGTTTGACGAACCTAGCGAGAGCCCAGTCGGGCCGGGGAGACCTTGAAGCCGGCGTGTGGAGAGCTTGTCAGAACAAGGTGGACCGTTGGTGCGAGAAGATCCTCAGAGGAACGTCCGGTACACCTCGGCCGTCTGCTCCGCCGTGCGCCGCCACGTGAACCCCTCGGCGCGGTGCATGCCGAGCGCGATCAACGCCTCGCGCCGGTCCTGATCCTCCGACAAATCCACCAACGCCTGCACGTACGCCGCCGGATCGCGCCCTTCGACGATGACCGCGCCGTCTCCCGCCACTTCCTTCAAGCCGCCGGCGTCGGAGGTCACGACCGGCAACCCCGACGCGAATGCCTCGAGCACCGGAAACCCGATCGTCTCGTAGAGAGAAGGGAAGAGCAGCACGTCGGCGGCGCTGTACGCGCGGCGCAACGTCGTCTCGTCGGCGGCCGGGACACTGCGCAGCATCTGTCGCAGTCCGAGACGGTCGACCAGCTGCTCCTGATCCGCGGTGAGACGCCCACCCACCTGCAGCAGATGCACGTCGACCCCCACCTCCATGCGCAACCGCGCCACCGTCTGGATGACGAGCGGTACGTTCTTGCGCTCCACCGTGCTGCCGACGTGCAGCACCACGAACGCCTCGGGGGGAAGACGCCAATCGCGCCGCCCGCGCTCGCGGCCGCCCGGCGCTTCGCGAAAGAACGAGCGGTCCACACCGAACGGCACGACGTGGATCTTGCGATCGTCTCCCAGCCACGTCGCCAGCTCGCGCCGCAGCCACTCGGTCCCCACAAGAAACGCATCGGCCTGGCGCAGCGCCTTGAGCGTGCGCAGCAACAGCCGGTTGCGGAATGATTCGGCGATGCCTCCGGTCGGCGAGCGCAGCACCGTGACCGGCATGAGATCGTGCACCGTGATCACGACTGGCCGCTTGCGTGACCGCGTGAGCAGGTGCGCATACGCGTGGTCGAGGATGTGGACCAGGTTGGCGCGCTTCGCTTCGCGGCCGAGTCGGGCGGGATAAAAGAAGTACCGGGCTGCAAACCCCTGCGGCCCGCGCAGCGGACCGGGGAGCACCACGCGCTCGGGGTCGATCGGCTGGTTCCACCAGCGCCGGTAGCTGCCCGACGTGCGGCCCCCCGGCCCGGCGTCGCGCGTCAGCTCGCCGATATGGGCGGCGAGCCGCACCTCGAACCCGGGCGTGCCGCTCTCGAGCCAGTCGTGCAGCCGGTGGGCGTACTTGTCCATCGCGGCGGCGCGGTCGAGCGGCAGGTCGGGGACGAGCAGCACACGGGGCACTGGCGTAACTCCATCGGGAGTCAGTTCGACGGTCTCCTGCTGATGCGCTGCCAGAACGCGACGGTCTGCTCGGCCACGGCGTCGTCGCTGTAGAGTGCCAGGGCGCGCGCCCGTGCCGCACGAGCGAGCGGCAGGCGTACGTCGGGATCCAGCATCTGGCCGATGGCGTCCCGCAGCGACTCGGCGTCGTTGGGCGGCGTGATCAAACCGGCGGTGCCGATCAGCTCGGGCAGCACCCCCGCCCGCGAGCCGATCACCGAGACTTCGTGCGCCATCGCCTCGAGCAATGTCACACCGGTCGGCTCGTTCCACGTCGCCGTCGGGCGCGACGGTACAACCAGGAGATCGAGATCGGGCCACAGCTCGGCGATACGCTCGGGCGGGAGCGCACCCACCCACCGGACTCTGGCGGGGAGCCGCAAGTCGCTCGCCAGCCGCTCGAGCCGCTCGCGCTCCGGACCGTCCCCCGCCACAATCAGGCGCCACGACGCGTCGCGATGCTGCGCCAGCGCCTGCAGCAAAGTATCGAGGCCGCGATGGGGCACCAGGCGGCCCACGAACCCGATCACCAGGTGGTCGTGCGGTGTGTGCACCGGTGTCGCGGGCACGGGAGCGCCTTGCGGTGGCACGACGCCAACGGGCAGGTTGGGCGCGTCGCGGCGCACCAGCTTCGCGGCGCCGTCACTCGCGGCCAACGCGCCCGCGAGGCGGCGCAACACTCGGCGGCGCCGCAACCGCTCCATCCAGGTGCGCTCGCCGTCGACGTTCGCCTCGGTGACGATCACGGTGGGCACCTTGAGTCGTGCGGCGACGCGCACCAGCTGGCGCGCCAGCGCCGATTCCGGTTCCGCTTCGATCTGCACCAGCTCGGGGCGCTTGTCGCGCACCAGCGCCGCGAGCGGGCGCGTGCCGAAGCGCATCTCCGCCGGCTCCCCCGACCGCGTGACCGGGATCGGGAAAATCTCGAGCGCCTGGCTGCGTTCCCAGGAGGTTTCGCGGGTGCGGTCGAGGAGCGGGTCGCGCCAGCGCTGCGGCACGGCGACGGTCAACTCGAGACCGCGGCCCGCCAGCGCGCGCAGCTTGCCGCGGGCGGTGGGCTCGACGTAGGCGTGGGAAGCGATGAGGACGCGGTGCATGGGCGGTACAGGACTCGAACCTGTGACCTCCGGTATGTGAGACCGGCGCTCTAACCAGCTGAGCTAACCACCCGAAAGCTGAGCGCGTCGGCGCCAAGGCGCTGACGCGTGGAACGGCGTAAGGCGCTCACCAAGATAGTTGGGGGCTAAAACGCCATCAACGGCAGAAATGCGGCCACGTTTGTGCAGTAAATCTGGTGCGCACCCGGGCACATGGCGCAGCGATTCGACATCTTGCGGCACCCGCTCACCAGGCGCACGTGGTCGAGATACACCATGAACGACGGATACTTGACGACGTCGGCGCTGTCGGGGGTGAAGCGGTCCTGAATGGTGCCCGCCAGATCGGCGCGGGCGATGATGTTGGGCCTCTCCTGCGACATCTGCTCCTCGAGCACGGCGTACACATCGGTCCGCTTCTGGGCCGCCACCGCCTCGTTCGGCGCCACGCCGTACCACACCACGAGACCATTGTGGTCGCGACACGCCAACCCGACGATCTTGTTGTGGCTGTAGGCGCCGTCCTCGCACTTGGCGGTCGCGCCGTTGGGGCCGAGTCCCTGGGCGGCGAGTATCTGTCCAGTCCCAAGGACCAGGCCCGCCACCATCATACTAGTCGCTCGCATCACCTGTTCACTCCTGTGCGTCTCCTGCCGTTTCCCGTTTCCGACGCCCAGCCTCACCAGTGGGCCCTCCAGGATTTGAACCTGGGACCGACGGATTATGAGTCCGCTGCTCTAACCGCTGAGCTAAGGGCCCGGACGAGTCCAATATACGGACTCAGAGCAAGCCGCCGCGGCGCAGCCGCCCCAGCTGATCCTGCTGGCCATCAAACGCCGCGAGCAGCTCGTCCGGGGCTACCGTCGCCACGCCGGCCTTGCCGACCTCGACCGCTGCCGCGTACGCCGCGACCTGGGCGGCTTCCCGCACGTTCGCCCCGGCCGCCAGCGCCGTGCCGACCCACGCCGTGACCGTATCACCGGCGCCCGACACGTCGTAGACCTCGCGCGCGACCGTCGGGATACGCGTCAACGCCTGATCCTTCGTCACGAGCACCATCCCTTCGGCGCCGAGCGTCAGCAGGAGGTTGTCGACGCCAAGCTTGTCGAGCACCGCGGGAAGGGCATCGGGGTGGGCGAGGTCGAGGGTCGCCCCTATGGCCTGTTCCAACTCGCGCCGGTTCGGCTTGAAAACCGTCGCCCCCTTGTACGAGAAGAAATGGCGGAATTTCGGATCGACGACCACCGGCACGCCGCGCCGCCGGGCCGCCGTCATGCCGCGCGCGATCACGCTCTCGGTGAGGGCGCCTTTGTTGTAGTCCTCCACGAGCAGCGCGTCGGCGTCGGCGATCGCACGCTCGATCGCGGCGCCGAGCTGCTCGGCCGCACGCTCGGGGACGGGGTCGTCGACCTCCTCGTCGATGCGGACGATCTGCTGCCCGCGCGCGACCACGCGGGTCTTCGACGTCGTGGGCCGGTCGGGTACGACGACGAGCCAGTCGTCGCGCAGCCGGTGCTGTGCCAGCTCGCCGCGCACCGAATCGCCCCGGTCATCGTCGCCGATGACCGTCACGAGCCGCCCCTCGGCGCCGATCGCCGCGACATTGGCCGCGACATTGGCCGCGCCGCCGAGCGCGATGCGGCGTTGCTGCACCGCCACGACGGGGACCGGTGC
>DATLVL010000015.1:0-10961 GCA_035577525.1 Gemmatimonadales bacterium
CAGCTGCTCCGCGCTGAGCATGCCGGGCATGATCATCGACGAATCCATGCCCCCCATCCCGGCCATCCCCGGCATCATCGTCTGCGCGGCCTTGGGGTCCGGTACCGTCAGATGGCGGTCACGCAGCCAGCGTTGCATCAGGTTGATCTCGTCGGTCTGGCCGACCACGATCCGCTCACACAGCGCGCGCAGCGACGGGCCGGCGTCGTGGGTCGGCGCCCAGCCGGCCATCATCACCGCCTGGGCGTGGTGGTAGATCATCCCCGACATGAAGTGCACGTCGTTCTGGGTAAACGGGGCGAAGTGCCCGGCTGTGGTGTCCACGCGCCCCGCTCCCTGCGCATCGGTCCGGGTGGACACGCCGATGGCCAGCGCCGCCAACGCCACGGCCGCCGGCACGAACGATGGTTTCATGAGACGAAAGCTGCCCCCCGTTCCGACCGCTAACAAGAGAGGATTGGCCAATTCAATCTGGAACTACGCATGGGCGGAGGCCGGTCAATTGCCCGGGTTTGGTAAAGTCAGCGTTGCGCCCGGCGCTCGTACAGCACCCGGAACCCGGCGGCGAGGACCGCCCGCGTCCCCGGATCGAGCTCGACCGCCCACCGTTCGTCCGTCACGCCATACTCCACTTCCAGCAGATCGGCGTAGTGCACCCGCAGCGAATCCAGCGCTCCATAGTGCTCGATGCGATGTTCGACGACCTTCCCGAATGTCCGCACCCATTCGGTATCCCTGAGGTAGCGATCCGGGTGCGTCGTGACCAGCACGAGGTCCACGTCCGACGTCTCCGTGGCCGCTCCCCGCGCATGCGAGCCCACGAGCACGACCGCCACAACGTCGTCACGGCCGGCCGCCCAGCCCACCAAACGGTCGAGGAACTCGGTTACCCGCCGCTGCATGCGGCGCCGGTCACGAGTGAGCCGGGGTCGCGCCGCGTTGTCCCCGCACGAGCAACACGGCCCAGAGCACCAGGAAAATGACGACCGCGTTCGCCAGCGCGAGAATCAGGATACTCAGGACCATGGGGGGCTCGAATCCCGGATGGTGGATGCCGCAGCACATCGACAGACCGTCGAGCAGGGCGATCCCGGGGAGATGCGCGGTGAGCACCAGCGGTACGGTGCGGTAGAGCGGCGGGATCGTCGACACCAGGGCGAGCGCGGCGAGCGGCAGCTCGATCGCCAGCGTCCAGATCGCGGCGCGCCGGAGCTGATCCACTTAGACGGGCGTGCGCTCCGACCTAGGCGGCAGGTTCGTCGGCGGCTTACCCTGCACCAGGCGCCGCTCCACGAAATCGACGCGGTCCTCGAGCTCGGCCATGCGGCTGCCGATCTCGGCTTCGAGCCGCGCGTGCTCATCGCGCAGTGCGTCGATTACCGGCTGGGAATCGGAACGGTAAGTGGCACGGAGACGGAACCAGAGCCAGACACCAGTCATGCCGGTTCCGGCCACGAGGACGAAAGCGATCACGCCCTTTATGAACGCGACGGTCGATGGATCCATAGTTCACCTCACCGAACGGGAACCCTGCTCACCGCCTCCCAACGGACGGGCGCAGCGCCGGTTTCATACGCTGGCGGGCCTCGCGCCCGGGGTCAAGATGGGCCACATTCCGCCCGACTCCAACCTGCAGCCAGGCCCCTCATGAAGATGCGCCGCATTCCCTTGCTGCTCCTCACGCTGCTCCCGCTCGCCGCCGTGCGGCCGGTCGACTCCGCCTGGCGTTTCGTGGAGACCACGGACGAGCTCACCGGGGCCACCGACCGCCGCCTCATCCTGCGCGCCGACAACTGGAGTGCGACCGGGGTGGGAGCGCCGGATGCTGTGACCACCGCGACGCTGGTCCTGGCCTGCGGCGACCGCATCCCCAACGCCGATGGCAAGAGCCTGCTGTTCTTCGCCGGACAGCCGCTCGAACCGTACGGCAACGAGCTGGCGTACGCCGAGCTGCGCTTCGACGATCAGCCACGTCCCATCAAAGCCTACTTCACGATCTTCGACTACGGCGAGGCGGTCGTCACCCAGACGGGGCGCCGCGGCGCGCGCCAGGTAGCGTTTCTCGGCACCGATCAAAGCCCGTACTTCTCGCGGCCGCTGTTCGATCAGCTGACGAGCGCGACCAAGCTGTCCGTCAGCTATCGGGCCTTCAGCGAGACCCACAACGTGACCTTCCACGTGGCCGGATTGAGCGACGCGCTACCCCAGCTCGGCGCGTGTCATTGGACCGGTTGAGGGCCTCAAATTCAACCGCGGCACGACTTTCGCTCTACTTGCGGGCCACTCCAAACATCAGGAATTTCCCTGACGTGAGGCCGGGAGGGAATCGGTGAGGGCTACGCTCGCCGCCATCGCCGATACAGCTGGAGTCGGCGCGGGCGACAAACTCAACGTCCAAGGCGTGTTCGACACGATCTTCGCCGAGGTATTTCCGGCGGTCCACGCCAAGATGGTGCTTGTGCTCCGTCTCCAGCTCGACGCTGGAGACGCCGAGCGCGAGCACTCCGTCCGCATTCGCCTGGTGGACGCCGAAGGCCATCGACTGTTCGAGCAGCGCACCCGCACCCAGGTGGGCCAGATTCCCCCGGGCGAGATGCCCGGAACGAATCTCATTTATCAGCTGAATAACACGACGTTCCCCGGGCCTGGGCGGTACCGTTTCGTGGTGGACGCGGGAAAGACGCACGCCGACATCCCATTGCGCGTAGTGATGCGAGAGACATGAGCGGCAGGACAAACCGCCTCACGGCGGAGACGATGCTCCTCGAGCTGTCCGATCCCGGCAGAGTCTCGGGCGGGGTCGAGCTGGCCTCGTTGCTCGAAGCGTGGGGCTTTGTCCGCAGTGGCCGGCTCGACGGCGAGGACCCGGAAACCGCGCTGTTTTACATCCATCCGGAGCACCCGTTCCTGCATATGTCGATTCCGATCGGGGGGCCGCTGCCCCGCTATGTCATGGACTATGCCTTCCACCTGGTCCGATCGGTCGAAAACAGAGCCGGCGAGTCGGCGGATGAGTAAATCACTCCCGCCATACCATATCCGCCTCTACTGGCCCGAGTCGCGGCCCGACGGCAGTGAATGGTGGCTCGTCACGTTCGAGGAGCTGCCGGGGTGCATGGTGCAGGGCCGATCGATGAGCGAGGCGGAGGCGCGACTGTGGCGCATCCTGCCCGGGTACCTCAAGGAGATTCGCCGCGCCGGGCAGCCCGTTCCCAAGCCGCTCGAGACTCCCGCGCCGTCTATCGAGGGCATCAGCGTGGTAATGGTCCCGGGGGGCGTGCAGGGACGCCCCACCGATCCCGGAGTGACCGCTCCGATGTCGGCGATCGGGGAGCTGCACTCCGCCGCCGCCCGCGCCGACGCCTCGTTGCTGGGTTCGTAGCGACGGCTTGAAATCGGCTTGAGAGCGCAAGGAGAAGGTGTAGGCGCATATGGGCGCCTCCCTGCTCCTCTTCGCGTACGCGTTCCTGTCGAACGTCGCGCTGGCGGTCGTTCCTCACGAGCCGGTCGTCATCTGGTACGGGGCCCACCTCGGCATCGTCCTCACCGCGGTCATCGCAACCGCCGGCACCGTCGCCGCGGCGTGGACCGACCACCGCCTCTTCGCGACGAGCATCCACCGTTTGACGCGCCGCGCGGCCGCCGCCACGGCCGCCCCGTCGTTCGCCCTGCGCTGGTTCGAGCGGGCTCCATTCGCAGTGCTCGCCCTGAGCGGCATCACGCCGTTGCCGTTTTTCCCGTTCAAGCTGCTCGCCTTCGCCGCGCGCTACCCGCGCGGCCGCTACCTCGCGGCGGTCGCCGCGGGCCGCCTGCCGCGCTACCTGCTGCTGGCGTGGCTCGGGATGACGGTGCGGCTCCCCGCGTGGACGCTCGCCGCGGCGGGCGTCCTGCTTCTCCTTCCGACCCTGAGGATGATCCGATGCGCGACCCCGAACGCGAACTGACCTTCTGGCTCGCCGGTCCCGAACGGCGCCTGCTGCGCGCGATCGCACGGCGCGTACCGCACGCGATCAGCTCCGACCATTTCACAGCGCTGGGCGTGCTCGGCGCAACCCTGGCCGGCGTCGCCTACGCGTTGAGCGCCGCCCATGGGTGGTGGCTCTGGATTGCGACGGCGGCGCTGGTCGTCAACTGGCTGGGCGACAGCCTCGACGGGACGCTGGCACGGGTGCGGCACACCGAACGCCCCCGCTACGGCTACTACCTCGACCACCTCGTGGACGCGTATGCGACCGCCGTCATCGGCATCGGCCTCGGCCTGTCGCCGTTCTTCAGCTTGGGAATCGCGCTCGGTCTCGTGGTCGTCTACCTCGCGTTGTCGATCAACGTCTATCTCGAATCGGCGGTGTTCGGAAAGTTTCGCATCGGCTATGGGCGGTTCGGCCCGACCGAGGCTCGCGGCGTGCTCATGCTCCTCAACCTGGCCCCGCTCCTCTTCCCGCTGGCCTGGACGCGACTGATCGGCGATGCCGTGCTCGCAGCGGCGGCGCTCGTGATGCTCGCGATGCTCGTGGTACGGTGTGTACGGAACCTGCGCGACCTGGCCCGCCTCGAGCCGCCCCTCACCCCCGATCGACCAGTGCCCGGACACGCCGGAACACCGCATGCCACATCGCTCGCGTGAGCTTCCCGGTATTGGTGTTCTGGCGGCTGGGATGGTAGGAAGCGACGAGCCAGGTGTCGTCGGGGAGCCGGGTCACGGCGCCGTGGGCGAAGCGGGCACGCCATCCCGAGACCTTGAGGAACGCGTCGTGCCCGACCCGTCCCAGCGCGAGCACGACGCGCCGCCGCGTGAGCAGCTCGAGCTCGCCGGCGAGCCAGGGCCGGCAGTTGGCCAGCTCGCCCGGTGTCGGCTTGTTCCCGGGGGGCGCGCAGCGCGCGGCCGCGGTGATCCAGCAGTCCCGGAGCGTCAGGCCGTCCGTGCGGCTCGTGGCGACCGCCTGACTGGCGAAGCCGTAACGATGCAGCGCGCCGTAGAGCCAGTCGCCGCTCGCGTCACCGGTGAACATGCGGCCGGTGCGGTTCGACCCGTGCGCGCCCGGGGCGAGGCCGACAATCACGAGACGGGCGAGCGGGTCGCCGAAGGCCGGGACTGGCCGGCCCCAGTACGTCTCGGCGGCGTAGGCACGGCGCTTCTCACGGGCGATGCGCTCGCGGTAGGCGACGAGCCGCGGGCAGCGCGTGCACAGCGTCACGCGGCGTTCCAGCACGGTGAGCGCCCGCACGGGGGCGCTCACCGCTGGGCGGACCAGGTCCCCGTGAAGGTGTAGGTGATGGTCTGATCGCCCACGGAGCAGACGACGTTGCCGTCGAGGCGATCGTTGGTTTCAACGGGCGTGTGCCCGTCGTACTGGCAGTTGGGCGCCTTGAAGCGGATGGTGCGGCCGACGACGTGCCCTTCAGTGACCGCGCCCGAGTCGGTGTTGTCCGCCGTGCCCTGAGGCGTCGTGCAGTAGCCGCTCTGCCCGTACACGCCGATGAATCCGTCCATCGACTGCTGGATGTCGTAGGTCCCGGAATCGGAGCACGTCGCGTGATGCGCGACGTCGGTATAGTGCTCCATGTAATGCCAGCGCCCGGAGATGTCGATGAGGTTGGGGTTCGTGCCGCCGCCGGAACAGGCGAGCACGATGGCGCAGGCCACGGTGAGTGACACGAGAACACGGCGGCTGAGGATGAGCGGCTGAACGGGCATCGTCGGCTCCGGTTCCCTACGATATAGCACGTTGCACAAGCACGCGAGCCTTGTTGCCCAGCGGCAGGTAGCGGTAGATAAAATACTTCAACGGGTTGACGGCGTACGTCTCCCAGTGCGCCAGCACGAGCCCCGCCTGCCGGGCGGCAAACGCGAAAGACGCGCGGCAGAACTCTTGCACGTGTCCCGGTACGTAGTCGGGCGGATAGCGATGGCGGTGCAGCTGCCAGCGACGCAACGCCCGCCCCAACCTGGCGTCCAACGCGTCGATATTGGGAAACTCGAGCACCCCGATCCCGCCGGGAGCGAGCAATTCGCAGATCTTGCGCAGCGCGCCGACCGGGTCGGCGAGATGCTCGAGCACGTGCGTCAGGATCACGACGTCCCAGCTCCCCGGTGCGCCGCGGAAGCCCGCGATGTCGGACGTCTCGACGTCGAGGCCCAGCGTGTCGCGCACGAGGGCGACCTGCTCGGGGAACAGCTCCACCCCATGCACCTGCCAGCCGTTCTGGCGCGCGAGATGAAGCACGATGCCGTCGCCGCAGCCGAGGTCGAGCATGCGGCCGGGCGGCCGGCGATGGCGACGGATGAAGGCGTAGGTCTGGCGGTGCAGGCGGTTCGGTCGCGTCGGCCGGTCGGGGTCGATGCGCGACATCACGTACTTCTCCTGGTTCACGCCGGTGCTGGTGTCATACAGCACGAGTTTGCAGCGCCGGCAGCGATAGAAGCGGAACTGGTCCTGGTTGCCCTGCGTGTAGAACAGCGGCAGGTCGCGCTCGCCGCAGAGTTTGCAGTCCATGGGCCTGTACCGTACCAGCGTTGACGATCTCCGCAAGCGGGGGGTAAGGCGAGTGTAAGGGCAGCAGGACGAATGTTGTTGGAGAAAAAGAACGCGTCAGGGCGAACCGCAACAAGGAGCAGCTATCATGCGCGTATTACTCGTCAGCTGCGTTGTCGTCGTCGCAGCCAGCGTGGCCTGTGGAAGCTCGACCAGCGTCGCCAACTCTTGTGGCTCGAGCGGCGCGAGCGCCAACATCAACACCACCAGCTCGAACACTTTCTCACCCAAGGCCGCGACGATCACGCACGGGCAGTCGGTCTGCTGGCAAAACAGCAGCTCAGTGCTCCATACCGTCACCGACGACGGTGGCGCGTTCGACACGAACCTGCCCGTCGGGCAGATTTTCGTTCACACCTACTCTTCCCCGGGAACATTCCCCTTCCACTGCAAGATTCACTCGGGGATGACGGGGACGATTACGGTCAACTAGCCTTGCCGACGCCATCGCTGGGCTGGGCTACCCCCATTGCGAGCACTACTCCCTTCCCCTCAAACCGTCAGCTCGATGCGGTTTCGCTCGGGGTCCAGGACGACCGCCTCGTAGTAGCCGTCGCCGGTCACGCGCGGATCCGACTCCACCGACACGCCGCGCTGCCGCAAGCCGGCGATCGCTTCATCGACGGCGGCGCGACTGCCCAGCGCCAGGGCGAAGTGGCCGCAGCCGGCCGACGGCGCTCGTCCCGACTGGTGCATCAGCTCGAGACGTGGTCCATCGCCAAACGACAGGAAGTACGATTTGAAGCCGGTGACGCGGTTCTCGTAGAGCCGACCGCTGGCAGCACCAAGTGCTGCGGTGTAGAACGCGCGCATGACTTCGAGGTCGCGGGTCCAGATGGCGACATGCTCGATGCGTACGTTCACCGGCGCCGCCTGATGGATGGGCTCCTGTCAGAGGTCAAGCGCGGGTGAGGATGCGCGCCGACCGGACCACGCGAGGATCAGCAGAGTAGTGCCGCACCACCCGAACGTTCCTCCGATGGTTCCGAAGAACCCACCCGCGAATACTGCGCTCACGATGAGCACGGTCCTGAAAAACGTTGGCGACTGCACCATCGCGCGACTGGTCGAGTCGTAGCGCGCCGCTTGTGGAAAGGCCTTGAGATACCAGTCCGGCAGCTTGACCGTGGGTCGTTGCTGTGCCTGCGCAGCCGCCGATTGGAGCTCCGCGGCCGTCGGCCGTGGTACCATCGCAAAGATCAGCGACCAGAGCAGGAGCCCCAGCGCCATGGAAGCGAACACGCTGCCGACCAGCGTGGCGATCCGACTGGCCGGGCGACCGAGCCGCTCTGCCCGGCGCCGGACCAGCCACATGCCGACTGGAGCCGCGACGATTGCGCCCACGGACACCACGAAACCCAGCAGGAACACGACGACCGCGGCGACCCCGCTCAGCACACGAACGATAATGGGAAGCGGCGGCTTGGGTGCGTCGACTGTAGCCGAAGCCGGATCCAATGGACCGAGCATTCTCTCTCGCTGCAATGGTCACGCCACGATAGTCATTCGACGTCCGCCGCGCCAAGGCAGGTACCGGCGCAGCCTCGTGTGGCTTGCAGCCACCCAACAGGCTGGATAAACTTCCCCGCCGCGCTCGAGGAGAGGTGGCCGAGTGGCTGAAGGCGGCGGTTTGCTAAACCGTTATAGGGGCTAATACCCTTATCGGGGGTTCGAATCCCCCCCTCTCCGTGAAGAAAAGACAAATGTCCAATGTAGAATGTCGAATAACCAATTTCGAAATTGGACATTGGATATTCGTAATTCTGCGGTTTCCTCCCCAGGGCACTCCGTGACTCAAGGCGTCCGCGTCCGCTTCGCTCCCTCCCCCACCGGCTACCTTCACGTCGGCGGGGCCCGCACGGCGCTGTTCAACTGGCTGTACGCCCGGCATACCGGCGGCAAGTTCCTGCTGCGCATCGAAGACACCGACAAGCAGCGCTCCACCGACGAGCACACCAAGGTCATCATCGACGGCCTCGACTGGCTGGGGCTCGACTGGGACGAAGAGGTCGTGTTCCAGGGCGCGCGCATCGTGCGCCACCAGGAGGCCGCCGACCGGCTGCTCGCCGAGGGAAAGGCGTATCTCGATGACGGAGCAATCCGCTTCCGCATGCCGCAGGGCGAGATCGCCTGGGACGACGCCGTCCACGAGCGCATCGCGTTCCAGGGCGAGGACCTGAAGGACTTCGTCATCCTGCGCACCGACCGCACCCCGATCTACAACCTCGCCGTCGTGGTCGACGACGTCGACATGAACATCACGCACGTGCTGCGCGGCGACGATCACATCTCGAACACGCCGAAGCAGATCGCGCTGTACCGCGCGCTGGGTCACGAGCCGCCGGTGTTCGGCCACGTCCCCATGATCAACGGCATGGACGGGAAGAAGCTCTCCAAGCGCCACGGCGCGACCGCGGTCGGCGACTATCAGCACCTCGGCATCCTCCCCGCCGCGATGGGCAACTTCCTGGCCCTGCTGGGCTGGAGCCCCGGCGGCGATCGCGAGATCATGACGCGCGACGAGATGATGCAGCTGTTCTCGTTCGCGGGCGTCCAGAAAAAGGCCGCCGTGTTCGATACGACGAAGCTCGAGTGGATGAACGGCCAATACCTCTCGGCGTCGACTGCGGAAGAGCTGTTGCCGCTCATCACCCCGCAGCTCGCCGAGCTGGGGGTCGACGGCGGCCGCGACGCCGTGCTGCGCGCCATCGGGGCCGTGAAGACGCGCAGCCGCACGACGATCGACGTCGCGAGGCAGGTAGCCGTGCGGCTCGACGCGAAGTTCGTGACGCTCGACGAGAAGGCGGTGAAGGAAATCGGGAAGGATCCCGCGGGCTACCGGCAGGCGCTCACGGCCGCGCTCGACGCACTCAGGGGCATCGAGTGGACGCCGCAGGCGATCGAGCAGGCGCTGCGCACCGTCGCCGAACAGCTCGGCGTCGCCGCCGGCAAGGTGTTTCAGCCGATCCGGATCGCCCTCACCGGCGGAACCGTTTCAGAACCCGTCAACGAGCTGCTGTTTGTGATTGGGAAAGAGGCGGCGGTGCGCCGCCTCGAGGCGGCCGTTACGGCTGCGCGGTAGCGGTCGTCGTGTCGCCCCGCTGCCGCTTCTCTTCATCCCGCGCTTCCTGATTGCGCTGCCGCAGCTCGCGCACGTAGCGCCGGAAATCCTCGAGATTCTGGGCTCGGGTGGCGGCCTGCATGATGTCGGCCCGCATGTCGGCAAGCTTCCGCTGCCGCATCGCCTCGTCGTAGTTGCCCGGCGGTAAGAGACTGCCGAGCAGCGCCAGCACGGGCGTCGGCACCTTCACCCCTGCCACGTAGATGCCGCTCGAATCGAGCCCCCACACCGGCTTGCCGTTCGCGCCGCGCGCGACCCAGGCGGGCGCCCGACCATTGCGCTGCGCCGAATCGATGATGACGTTGAGCGAATCGACCATGGCGCGCAGCCGCCGCACGATCACTGAATCGCGCGGCGCGCGATCCTGGTAGATCGCGTCGGCGACGTCGGACGGCAGCGCGGGACGCGGGGAGACCCACAGCTTGCCGTCACCCACCGCGGGCCCGAGGATGAACCCCGGGCGGTGCCGCTCCGGCTGGATCGGGATGACGGCGGTCGGCGCCGTCGCGGTGGCGAGCGTCTCGGGTGGCACGGTGGGGAGCACCGGACGCGCACGCTGCCGGCCCGTGCCGGCATGCTCGAGGCCGCGGCCGGGTTGCACGCCGGCGAACGGCGGCAGCTCGGGCTCGGGCGCGAGCACGATGTACTCCACGGGCTGGCGCGTGAACTCGATCTTCAACAAGACGGCGACGCCGAACGCCGCGAGATGCAACCCCACGGCGATGGCCCAGGCCGCCGGCGGCCGGATGTGTCGCTCCCCGGTCTCAAACAGCGGCCAGCACCTTGCCAAGCCGCTGCGCGGCTTCGATGAGCCGTGGCGTCTCGACGGTGAGCGCGATGCGGAAGAATCCCTCGGCGCCGGCGCCGAACGCCGTTCCGGGAAGCGTCACCACGCCGACGTCCTCGAGCGCGCGGCGCTGGAACTCCGCCGACGCGAGACCCTCGGGCAGCGGAATCCACAAATACATCGTGGCGCGCGGCGTTTCGACCTCGAATCCTTCCGAGCGCAGCGCCACGACCATCGCGTCACGCCGCTCGCGGAAGCGCGCGACATATCCGGCCGCGATCTCCTCGGCGCGCTCGAGCACCGCCGCGCCGGCCGCCTGCACCGCGAGGAAGGCACCGGTGTCGACGTAGTTCTTCACCTTGGCGAGCGCCGCCACGAGCTCGGGCCGGCCCACCGCGAACGCGAGCCGCCACCCCGTCATGCAGAAGCTCTTGGAGAGCGAGTGGAACTCCATCGCGACGTCCTGCGCGCCCGGAATCTCGAGTATGCTGGGCGCGACGTAGCCGTCGAAGCCGATCTC
>DATLVL010000016.1:0-16334 GCA_035577525.1 Gemmatimonadales bacterium
TTCTGCGCCACCGCCAAGCCCGACCTCGTCTTCACGCATTGGCCGGTCGACACCCATATGGACCACCAGGTCGCGAGCATCCTCACGATCCGCGCCTGGATGAGCCTGCCGACGGCGCGCCTCTACTTCTTCGAGGTCAATGCCGGCAGCCAGACGCAGGGCTTCCTCCCCAACACGTACGTCGATATCTCGTCGGTTGTCGAGCAGAAGAAGACGGCGTTGTTCGCGCATGTGAGCCAGGACGGCCGGGGGATCTGGCGCGAGCATCACGAGATCATGGCGGCGTGGCGGGGTCGCGAGGCCGGCGTGGCCGCCGCGGAGGCGTTCGTGCATCTCGACCGAAGCGACCACACGAGTCCGCTGCCGGGAGTGTAGCCCTCAGCTTCCGCCGCTCTCTGGCGGCAACGCCGGCGGTTCGGGTGGAGTGGAGCCTGGAGGCAGGGCGACTTTGGTCGCGATCGCTTCCATTTGACGGCCGCGCAACCTTGCCCACCCCGGCAGCCGCAGCGCGCCGCTGGCGATCATTCCCAACCCCGCCACAACGATGAACCCGATGCCGGTCATTGCCGCGCCCAGCGTTCCATTGATCGATGTCACGATCGCGAGAACCCCCGCGCCCCCGAGCGCAGTCAGCCCCGCGCCGATCAGCGCGCTGGCGCCGCCATGCAGCGTGCCGAACCGCAGCCGATGGCCGGTCTCCGTCGGCTCGAGCAGCACCTGGAGGTTGCCGTTGGTCCACTGGCGCAGCGAGCCTTCGGAGCGTGTGACGCCGCGTGCGTTGAAGACCTCGCGGAGCTGCACCACGAGCCGCTCCCACTCCTCGTCGGAGAGCCGGCGGTTCAAGTTGACGCTGCGGGCGACGCCGATCGGGAGGCCGAGGAAGCGGCGGGACTGGGCGTCGCGGCGCACGTCGAGGCCCTGCGCGGCCTGGGCCACCGCCTCGGGAGCGATCCCGACCTCGCGGCCGATCGCCTGCAGCTCCACGAGCGTCAAGCCCTCCTCGCGCGGTACTTCGCGCTGCGGCAGCTGCGGGCCTTCGGCGGCGGCGCGGAAGATCGCCGCGATCTCGGAGTCCGAGTAGCGGCGCTCGGTCACTGGATCACCGGCGTGGGGGTGAGGCGCGGCGTCGTGGTGCCGTCGCCCAGCTGGCCATGGTCGTTCGTGCCCCAGCAGTACACGGCCTGGGCCGCGGTGACGCCGCAGGCGTGATCGTAGCGTGCGCTCACCTGCGTGATCGTGAGCGAGCCCGCAACCAGATTGGGCGTCAGGTGCGGATCCGTGGTGCCGTCGCCCAGCTCGCCGTTGGCGTTGATGCCCCAGCAGTGCAACGCCTGCCCGACGGTCAACACGCAGCCGTAGCCGCGCGCCGCGCCGACGTACGCCACCTGCAGGGCGCCGATAACCGCGACGGGCGACAGGTGCCCCGTGTTCGTGCTGTCCCCCAGCTCGCCGTTGGAATTCGTGCCCCAGCAGTAGGCGATGCCGCCCGTCGTGACGCCGCAGCTGTGACCTTCGAGATCGGAGCCGGGGTTGGCGCTGATCTCGGCAAAGGACAAGCCGCCGTATACCGGCGTCGGCGCCAGGCGGGTTGTGGTGGTGCTGTCACCGATTTGCCCGCCGCCGTTCCACCCCCAACAGTAGGCCGCGTTGCCCGAGGCGATACCGCAGGTGTGGACCCCACCCGCGCTCAGCTGAGAGAACAGCAGTCCGCCGCCGACGGGGACCGGGTAGATACGCAGGGTACGCGATCCGTCGCCCAGGCCGCCGAACAGGTTCGATCCCCAGCACCAGGCGGCACCGGCCGCCGTGAGTCCGCAGGTGTGAAACGATCCCGCCGAGAGCTGCGCGAAGGTGAGGTTGCCGACAACGCGGACCGGCACGGTGCGGTCATTCATCGAGCTGTCGCCCAATTGCCCGGAGAAGTTGCTGCCCCAGCAGTAGACGGCTCCGCCCGAGGTGATGCCGCAGGTGTGATCCCCGCCCGCGCTCAATTGTGTAAACGTCCATCCGCCTTTGACGAGTGCGGGCCGCACGCGCTGCTCGTTGGCGCTGTCCCCGACCTGGCCGACGTCGTTCAATCCCCAGCAGTACGCGAAGCCGTGAGAGGTAAGCCCGCAGCTGTGGAAGATCCCGACGGTGACCTGCACGAAGTGCAGGTGGACTTCGAAACGGGCGCTCGTTTGGGCGGAGAGGGATTGCGCCGTGGCCACCAGCTGGTAGCCACCTCCGGGGCGATCGATGCGGAGGTCGGAGAATGTGGCGATGCCACCGACGGCGGGTATGGTGGTCGTCCCGCTCAGCGTGGCACCGGCGGCATTGGGGCCGAGGGAGAGCGTTACGGCTGCGGACGCACGGCGGTCGATGTTGCCCGCTTCGTCCTCGATCGCGATCTGCAACGGCGGGGCGATCGTGACGTTTCCTTCGGAGGTGCTCGGCCCGACGCTGAAGACGAGCTGCCGCTTCAGAAACGGCGGACCGGTCGTGTCCCCACCACACGCGCACATCGAGAAGCCGAGCGCCAGGGCGGCGAGTTTCCGCGCTACACGGGCTCCCACGTTGCTTCCTCGGAGACCTTGCCGCTGGTCAGGTACTGGCGGGCGAGGCGTCGCGCGGTGGTCGCCGGGATGAGATTGCGGCGCGGGATTTCGGTCTGCTGCGATCCCAGGAGATAGAAGGCGACGACGCCGTCGGCCGCGGCATCGCCGACGGTGAGCAGCGCCGGGTTGTTCTCCGGGTCGCCCGAATCCTGAATCTGGACGAAGCTCTGCGGCAGGCCGAGGCCGAGCATGACCTGGTGGCCGTGAGCGTAGAGGGCGACGATCGAGGGGCGCTCGGCGCTGGCGCGAGCGGATAGCCGGTCGAGGGCGTGGTCGAAATCGGCAGGGGTTGCGAGCTCGACGCGGGGCTGGATGGCGGACCATTCGAGAATCGACATTCAGTAAGATTGCCCCTATTTGGCCCGAATGGCCATCGTCACCCTTCCAGGACCTCCTTGCGCAGGTCGTTACGGATTCGTTCCAACAGCTCGGATGGCATGACGTGTTGCCGCCCGGTTTCCTCCCGGACCCAGGCCAGCAGGGCCTGGCGTTGAGGGAGTGGCATGCCCTCGGTACTGAGCACCAATGTGGAACCGCAGGAGCAATTCGCGAATGCGAGTGATCCAATCGGCTGCTGGGTCTGCCAGTCGCCCAGCTCGGCGTCGTACGAGATCGCCTGGCCGACGCGCCGAGTGGAGAGGATGTACTCGCGCAGCGAGGCAAAACGCCGCCCGCACGTGGAGCAGCTCTTGGGGAACAGGCTCTCGAAGTGACGCCGGACGGTCTCCAGTGCTTCGAGATAGGTCATGGGTCAGTGCGCCGCACTTCCATTCTCGCAGCGCATCAATGTTCCCAGGCGCCGAGCAGGCGCCGGACCGCGATGAGTTGGCCGACGTGGTACGCGGTGTGGTCGGCGACGAGCAGGAATTCCCGCAAGAAGGTTTGACCGTTCCCCGCCGGGACCCGGGCGAAGAGGTCACAGGACGGATCCTTGATCATCGTTTGCAATGCCTCCCGGTCGCGACGAAACGCCGCCACGCTGTCGTCCCAGGCTTTCCCGTCGGGCGGTGCCGCGGATTTCGGCCAGTAGTCATCGGGCCATTGCTGCTCGACGTAGTCGGCGTTTCTGCAGAAGTCGAGGATATCCGCCTGCGTGATGCGCAGGTGCTCGACGAGCTGCCACGGTGAGTACGGCAGTCCTGCAGGCGCGACGCCGCGCTTGTCGGGAGGAAGGTCGGCGACCGCGGCATCGAAATCGGCGTGCGCCTCGCGCCAATTCTGGAAGCGGGAGAGCTGCTCGCGCAGCGCGGCGATTGATTTCACGGGGTCCATCGCAACGCCTCCGGAATCGGGGGCGTCGCCCCGGGTTGCGAGCAGACGTACGCCGCCACCGCGTTGGCGCGCCGGCTGACGTCTTCGAGCGAACGTTCGGCGAGGATGCCGATCAAGAGCGTGGCGGTGAAGGCGTCGCCGGCCCCCACCGTATCGGCAACCACTGTTGGCGCTGCGGGGGACTCACACACGCGATCGGATGTGGCGAGCACCGAACCACAGGGCCCGCGCGTCAACGCGGCCAGCCGCAGACCGAAGCGCTTGCACAGCGTACGTAGCTGGTCGACCGGTCGGGTCTCCGTCAGCCCGCACAATCGCGCGACGACGGGCAACTCCTCTTCGTTGAGCTTCACCGCATTCGCGAGTTCCAAGGATTCGACCAACACGGCCGCATCGTAATAACTCTGCCGCAAATTGACATCGAACAGCCGCCACGAGGCGCTTTGCGTGGTCGCCACCGCTCGGCGGATGGTGGCGCGCGATGTGGGCGACCGTTGGGCGAGAGAACCGAACGCAATGGCATCGGCGCGCTCCGCAACCTGCTGCACGCCCACCGACCACGGCAGGTAGTCCCACGCGCTCTCCGTCGCGATGTCGTAGACGGGGTGGCCGGCGGCATCGAGGGTCACGCGTACCACTCCGGTGGGATGGTCGGCGAGCCGCGCCACGGTGTCGCGCCGCACGCCGGCGGCGTCGAGGCGCGCCAGCGCGGCATCCCCGCGGGTATCCTGTCCCACCGCACTCACGAGCCATGATTCGGCGCCGAGCGCCGCTGCATGCAGCGCGACATTGGCCGGCGCACCGCCGAAGTGCTCCCCGTCGGGCAGCACGTCCCAGAGGGCTTCTCCCAGGCCCACCACGACCGGCCGCGTCCTCAAGCCGCGAGCCCGAAACGACGCTGGATCTCCTCCAGCGGCACGCCCTTCGTCTCCGGCACCATCGCGAGGACCCAGACGAGCTGCAGCGCCATCATGCCGCAGAAGAAGAGGAAGATCGCTCCCGGTGGGAACGCGCTCACCATGAGGGGAAAGACGGTCGTCAGCAGGGCCGCGAACACCCAGTGCGTCCCACTGCCGAGCGATTGACCCGCGGCGCGGTAGCGGTTGGGGAAAATCTCCGAGATCAGCACCCAGATCACCGTCCCCTGTCCGATCGCATGGGCCGCGATGAAAGCGAAGATGCAGACCGGGACGATCGATTCGTGGTGCGTGAAGAACGCCCAGGAACAGGCGCCCAGCGATACGATGTAGCCGACGGAGCCGACCAGGAGCAGCGTGCGCCGGCCCAGTCGGTCGATGAGCCACAACCCCACGAACGTGAAGATCAGGTTGGTCACGCCGATTCCGACCGATTGCAACAGCGCCGCCTGCGGCGCGAGGCCCGTCATGGCAAAGATGCGCGGCGCGAAATAGAGGATCGCGTTGATGCCGGAGAGCTGGTTGAAGAATGCGACCAGGAATGCCAACGCAATCGGTACCCGCAACCGCCACGTCCAGAACCCGGAGTGGCCCGCCTGCGAGGAGGTAGCCGCGACAATGGCATCGGCGGCGGCGTGGATCTGGGACGGTGTCGCATCGCGCATGACGAGCGCCAGGACGCGGAGCGCGGCCGGGCGATCCTCCTTGCGGGTGAGCAGCCAGCGCGGGCTCTCGGGGAGGCCGAGACACATCACGGTGTAGGCCAGCGACGGCACCGCGGCCACGCCGAGCATCCAGCGCCAGGCATCGGGCCCGACACGCGCGAGCAGGGCGTTGGACGCGAACGCGATCACGATGCCGAGCACGATGTTGAACTGGAACATCGCGGCCAGACGGCCGCGCTGGGCGGGGGGCGCGATCTCGGAGATGTAGAGCGGCGCCGCCACGGTGCTGATGCCGATCCCGATGCCCCCGATGAACCGGGCCGCGATGAACACGCCGACGCTCGGCGCGACGGCCGATCCTACCGCAGAGAGGAGGAACAGCACGCCGATCGCGAGCAGCGTGGGGCGGCGGCCGAAACGGTCGGCGGGCCACGAGCCGGTGAGCGAGCCGAGCACCGTGCCGTAGAGCGCTGCCCCTATGGCGATGCCGTGCATCCCGGGGGTCAGTCCCCACAGGTGCTGGATCGTCTGCTCGGCGCCCGAGATGACCACGGTGTCGAAGCCGAAGAGGAAACCCGCGAGGGCGGAGGTCAGGGACCAGTAGAACAGGCGGCCATCGAGGCGCGCCCCGCGGTCGGTGCTGGGGGTGGTCGCGAGCATGGTGAAAGGATGGTGTCTGCGGGGAGGTTGCGCGAGATCGCGCCGTGGCAGCGTAGCGTTCGGTGTCCGCGGCTAACAGCCGCGGCTCGGCCTACTGTCGCCGATGGCGACGCGAAACGAACGCTCAGTCACTCTGCTCGACGGTCAGCGGAGCCGCGAGTCCACTCGCGCCAAACCGCGGTCATGCACCCGGCTGAGTGCGAGCTGCGCGACGATCGCTCCAATCAGGGCCCACAACATGTCCCACTGCGTGTCCCAGACGTCGCCCTGCGTCCCGAGAAACGCGTCCGCGGCTGTGCCGCCCGTGACCGCCGCGCCCCACTCGAAGAACTCGTAGCAGGCGCTGAACGCGAGGCACATCGCCGTGACGATCACGAAGAGCCAGCGCCCGGGGCGCAGCGGGGTGGTACGCAGCAGGATCTCGCGGATCAGGATCGCGGGGATGAAGCCCTGGGCGAAGTGCCCGAAGCGATCGTAGTCGTTGCGGGCCAGGCCGAGCAGCTGCTGGACCCAGTAGCCGATAGGGACGCGCGCGTAGGTGTAATGGCCGCCGATCATCAGGATGATGGCATGGATCGCGAGCAGCGTGTACGTCAGAGTCGTCAACGGAAAACGCCGTGCGGTCAGAACGAGAATCGGCGCGGCGATCAGGATCGGGAAGATCTCGAGCCACCACGTCATGCGATCGTAAGGATTGATCCCTGACAGTGCCAGTGCAGCGGCGACGATAACCAGCAGGCCCGTCAGGTACGTCTTCACCGGACCCAATCTAGCCGACGCAGTCAGATGGAGTCTGCGGGCAGGAAGCCACGATGCGTGTTCCAGTGGCCCAGGAGGTGGTGCCACAACGGGACGTCGAGCCCGATCTCGAGGCGCGTCGGCTGCCACATACCGTTGGGGAGGAGATCGGGGGACGTCCAGCGGCAGTTCTGCGGTGCGATCACCCGGACCGGGACGTACCAGTTCCGCACCTCGTTCTCGCGGCGCCAGACGCTGCGCTCGGCACCATCCACGACCACCGTGAGATTCAACGCCCGGACGGGTCCCGTTCCTGGATCGACCAAAGCGCCGCCCGTCAGGTAGCCGACGAAAGGTCCGGCTGGCCCGGCATACACGGGCATAGTCCAGCAGCGATCGGCGCTCGTGAAGCGGTGGTATTTCGTGCCCGATAACGCGCACTTGGTGATGATCGTCCCCGCGAGCAGTGCGACGGCCATGATCGCGGCCCGGCGTACGGAGATCTGGCTCACGGGGGAAGCATATCACTCGAGCGGGAACCCGGGATGGTTTTGAGAGAGGAGTGCTCAGTTGTCCTACGCCAACCAAGGGATACGTGGTTTTTGTGCTGCAACTTGGAATCGACAGCTTCGCCGCGGCCTACGACGACGCCAGCCTGGCCATCGCACCGTCGGAGCGGGTGAATCACCTCATCGAACAAATCGTGCACGCCGAGCAGGTCGGGCTCGACGTCTTCGGAATCGGGGAGCACCACAAGAAGGATTACCTCGACTCCGCTCCTGCCTTAATCCTCGCAGCCGCGGCCGCACGCACCAGCAAGATCCGGCTCACGAGCGCGGTGACGGTATTGAGTGCGGCGGATCCGGTCCGGGTATTTCAGCAGTTCGCCACGCTCGACCTCATCTCGCGGGGGCGAGCGGAGATGGTCGTGGGCCGCGGGTCGTCGATCGAAGCGTTCCCCCTCTTCGGCTTCGATCTCAACGACTACGACGCGCTGTTCGCCGAGAAGCTCGAGCTGCTGCTGCAGATCCGGGACCAGGAGCTGGTGCATTGGTCCGGGGAGTTTCGCCCAGCGCTGACGGGGCAGGGGGTGTATCCGCGGCCGGTGCAGGACCCGCTCCCCATCTGGCTGGGCGTCGGTGGGACACCGGCGTCATTCGTGCGCGCCGGCATGCTTGGGCTGCCGTTGATGGTCGCGATCATCGGGGGCCAGACCCGGCGGTTCCGCCCGCTCGTCGACCTCTACCGCGAAGCCGGGGCGAAAGCGGGGCATCCGCCCCATCGGCTCACGGTCGGCGTCCATTCGCTCGGATATGTCGCCCGCAGCGCGCAGGAAGCCGTGGATGACTTCTTCCCCGGGTATGCGAAGGCGATCGCCAGCGTCGCTCGGGAACGCGGCTGGCGCATACCGACGCGGGCCGAGTTCGACGCACAGCTCGGCCCCAGGAGCGCGCTGCTGATCGGTACCCCGGACGACGTGGCGGAAAAGATCCTGCGGCACAGCGAAGCGCTGGGAGGGATCTCACGGATCACGTTTCAGATGAATGCGTCGTCCCTGCCGCACGCGAAGCTGATGCAGGCCATCGAGGTGATCGGAGCGCGCGTGGCTCCCGTGGTGCGGGCGGCGACGCGTGCTCCGGAGGCCACAGCCGAGCTCGTCTAGTCGCTGCCGCTCCAGCCTCCTTACTTCGCCGGCAGTTCACGCAGCTGCAGGTGCCTCACGAAACCCAGCAGCACACTCCGCCCGGAGTCGGTAGGGCTGTCAACGAGGAAGTTGAGAGCGAGTCCTTGAGACAAGAGCGTATTGACGATCGCGTCGTGGCGAACCAGCCGCTGGCCGGAGCCGATCACCTCGAACGGACTGACGAGGGCGAACCGGCCACCGATGGTGATTTGGCACGGCTGTTCTGTCCGGACTGCGAGGTGAGTAGCGAACATCAGAGCCGCCGATGGTCCGGGTGTCACTGAGATCTCGACGCGTGTGGAATCAGGACCGGTGTAGACCAGGATGTTCGACTGCTGTGCGGATTGGAGAGTCAGTGTGCCGGGCAACGCGATCCACCCGAGTGAGTCAGGCAGCGCGGTCTGGCGCGTGTCGCCTCGATACGCAAACGTGGAACACGGTGGCTCTCGTGACGCACTACTCGACCAGTCGGAAGGGGTAATGGTCAAGCTCGCCATGTTCGAGGCGCATGCGATTGCACCGACGAGCGACAGGCTGGCCCAACGCTGCCAGCGGAACATGGTCTAACGCTCAGCGGGTCCGGACGGCGCAGAAATCCCCACCGACATGCGCCGGTCTGCCGGTGGCGGGGTTCATGATGCTCGCAATGCCGTAGTGCGGTATCCAACGACCCTGAAATCCCTCCGGCCAGACGAGGAGTGGAGTCAGGCTCGTGCTTGTGCCATCCATGAGGTTGGGCTGGACGCCGATGGCGAAGCCACCGGACGGCTTGTCGAAATAGACACCTGGTGCACCGGGGTTCGTCGATCTCGGATCGTGGCTGTAGGGTGCGAAGATGGCATCCAGGTTCATCTCGAGTGTCCCGACGAGGGGCCAATCGCCGAAGTGGCGCAGCGTGTCGGTGGTGACGCGCAACCGACCGAACGTCCGCGCCCCGTGCGAGGGGAACGAGTCCGCCGCGAGCGTGAGCGCATAAAGGCCCGCCAGCTGCTCCACCTGACTCGAATCGAACCGCGCCGCGGTAGTCGGCGCCGCGCACGACAGCGCGAGAGAAGCGATGGCGTGCTGTCGCGACCCGCACGACCAGCCGAGGAGCGACATGAAGGCGAGGAGGGAGACGCGCATGCTTGGAAGCTAGCTGGGAGAGCAAATCAAGACGGGGTGATTTGCTGTTCCCGACGAGCAAGTGGAGATTCAGTCGGGGACACCGCCAAAAAGGGGGCTGGATCCATGCGTTGCCACGCCGTCATCGCTCGCCTGCTCGTGCTTGTTCTTTTTCCCCTGATCGTGTCTGCAGCCGCCGCGCAGGGCCGCATCGGTACGTTCGACCAGGAGGCCGACGTGGGAAAGGTGTCGCACGCCGGCTCGACCTCCTACGATGCCCAACGCGAGGCCTACCGCATCGCCGGCTCGGGGCAGAACATGTGGGGAGACCACGACGACTTCCACTTCGTGTGGACACGCCTCACCGGCAACTTCCTCGTCTCGACGCGCGCGCGGTTCCTGGGTCCTGGCGTGGAGGAGCACCGCAAGATCGGATGGACGATCCGCCCGACGCTCGACTCGAACGGGACGCACGTCTCGGCTACCCTGCACGGCAATGGGCTGGCGTCGCTGCAGTTTCGCCGCGCCGCGGGCGGGATGACCGAGGAGGTGAAATCGCCCGACAGCCTGCCGGCGTCGGCCGACGCCGTCATCCAGCTCGAGCGGCGCGATGGCGTCTATCTGATGTCGATCGCGCGCTTCGGGGACACGCTGGTCACACACACGCTCGACTCGATCTCCCTCCCCGACACCGTGTACGTGGGACTGTTCGTGTGCGCCCACAACGACACCGTCGTGGAGCGCGCCGAATTCACCGACGTGCGCATTACGATTCCCGCGGGACCGAAGCTCGTCCCCTATCGCGACTATTTGGGCAGCAGTCTCGAGATTCTCGACGTGGCGAGCGGCAACACCACCGTCGTCCATCGCTATGATGGGTCGTTCCAGGCGCCGAACTGGACGCGCGATGGGAAGGCGTTGATCTACGCCCAGGAGGGCCGGCTGTACCGCTTCGACCTCGCGTCGCAAGCGGCGCAGGCGATCAACACCGGCTTCGCGACGCAGAACAACAACGACCACGTCCTGTCGTTCGACGGAAAAATGCTGGCGATCAGCAACCACACCGCGTCCGACAGCGGCGCGTCGATCGTCTATACCGTGTCCGCGGCGGGCGGCACGCCGCAGCGCGTGACGGCGAAGGGGCCCTCGTATCTGCATGGGTGGTCGCCCGACGGGAAATGGCTCGTCTACACCGGCGAGCGCAACGATGACTTCGACGTGTACAAGATTCGCGCGTCGGGCGGCGCCGAAATCCGGCTCACCACGGCGCCCGGTCTCGATGACGGGCCGGAGTACACGCCCGATGGCACCTTCATTTATTTCAACTCGGTGCGCAGTGGGCGGATGCAGATCTGGCGCATGCGCCCTGACGGCAGCGATCAGCGGCAGATCACCGACGACGGGTTCAACAACTGGTTCCCCCACCTGTCGCCCGACGGCAAGTGGATCGTCTACCTGTCCTTCACCGCTGATGTGGCGCCGAACGATCATCCATTCTACAAGCACGTGCTGCTGCGGCTGATACCGGCCGGGGGCGGCGCGTCGAAGGTGATCGCCTACGTGTACGGCGGACAGGGGACGATCAACGTGCCTTCGTGGTCCCCCGATGGAAAACGGCTCGCGTTCGTGAGCAATTCGGGCGCACGCCCGCACTGATCGGCGCGAGCCCTCATGGCCGAAGTGTCCCTCACCTGTGCCACGTGCGGCGCGTCTTTGCGCGCCGAGGATCTGTTCTGTCCCCAGTGCGGCACGGCGACCGCTCGCAAGACCGACACTGAAGCGACGCTGGTGAACCCGGGGGCTGCGCCAACCATGCCCGCCGCGCCAACCGTGCCCGCCCCGCGACTCTCGGGCGCCGCCTTCAACGACCGGTTGCGCGAAGTGCTCGGCGCCGAGTACGAGCTCCTCTCAGTGCTCGGCCAAGGCGGCTTTGCCCGGGTCTACCGGGCCAAGGACCGGCGACTCGACCGGCTGGTGGCGATCAAGGTGATCCGACCCGATGTGATGGGGACGAAAGAGTTCGTGGACAGCTTCCGCAACGAGAGCATCGCGCTGGCGAAGCTGCGGCACCCCGGCATCGTCCCGATCTACGACATCCGCGAGCGCGGCGGGTTGATCTATTACGTCATGCCGCTGGTGCAGGGGACGACGCTCGAAGCGCGGATGGGCCGGACGCGACTGCCGCCGCTCGAGTCGCGGCGTATCCTCAGCGAGCTGGCGGACGCCCTGGCAGCGGCCCACCGGGGGAAGATGATGCATCTCGACATCAAGCCCGCCAACGTGTTCCTCGAGGGAGAGCTGCAGAAGGTGCTGCTCATGGACTTCGGGCTCGCCAAGGCGATGACCGATGAGGTGGACGTGTCGACGGCCGGTCCGGTGGTCGGGACCCCGGAGTACATGTCGCCGGAGCAGGCGCGCGGGCTGCCGGAAATCGATTTCCGCGCGGACATCTATTCCCTTGGGATCATCGGCTACCGCATGCTGACGGGGCGGCCGCCGTTCCGGGGTCGGGACGCCGCCGATACGCTGGCGAAGCAGATCAACGAGACACCGGTGCCGCTGCGCGAGCTCAATCCCACTATTCCCAAGGGCCTCGCCGATGCGATCATGCGTTGCCTGCAGAAGGATCCGTGGGAGCGCTTCCCCAATGCGCTGGACCTGCGCGGTGCCCTCGAAGCGGTGACCTTCTTCAGCGGCTCCGGGGCGATGACCGCACCCGAGGAGGAGTCCCGCGTGCAACGCACGCTCGTCCTGCTGATTGCCGCCGTTGCGCTGCTCGTCGGCTTAGTGGTCGGTCAGATGCTGCGCTGAGACTAGTGCCGCCGGAGCGGATGGGCGCTGAAGAAGTCCCACATCAGGCGGCTCGCGTCGATCTCTCTGTTCGTCGGCCCAACCCACGCTTCGGGCAGTAGCCCGCCGCCCGGCCAGGTATGGCCGCCCCCGTGGATGGTGTAGAGCACGACGGTGGCATCGTCGGCACATTGCGTGTACTCGCTGCGTGTGATGTCGGCTGCGACCACGGAGTCCACCGGCGTGTCGCCGCATTGATTTCGCCGCGACCAATTGGCCACGAACTTCGGAATACTCGGGAAGGGCCGCGTCTGAGCCACCCACGACGTCCCGCCGTGGTATGGGGCCGCGGCGTCGGCAGTGCCATGGAACCAGATCGCCGGAACGGGATGGCTGTCGCTACACCACTGCCAGGGCAGGGTGAGCGCGGCTCCCACCATCCCGACGGCGGCGATCCTGTCGGACAACGTGCAGGAAAGCACAAACGACATTCCACCGCCGTTCGAGAGCCCGTTGGCGTAGATGCGCATCCGGTCGATGTTGTACTGCGCCTCGAGGGTATCGATCAACGCCGCGATAAAGTAAACGTCGGGCGAGAGACGAGTATCGTCGTCCGCGTGCCAGACGCGAAGTCCTGAGCCGCGGTCGCCCGAGGGGTAGACGACCAGGAATGCTTCGCGGTCGGCGACCCGATTCCACTGACTGATTTCCTGCTGCGCCGCGCCCCACAGCCCGGCGCCGTGCAGGCTGATGACGAGGGGCGCGGGCTTCGTGGAGTCGTAGCTCGTGGGGACGTAGAGCAGATAGTCCCGTTCCCGGCCCCCGATGATCATCGTGCGGTTGCTGCGATTGGCGACATGGAACGAGACTCCTCCCATCAGGGCCACGCCAGCCGGCACGGCGAGGAGCGTCAGGACCGCGGCCAGGATCCACTTCCTGTCGACCCTCACCGATGGCGATTCCAGTCGAGGGCCAGTGGCGCCGCGCAGAGGCGTACGAGCGGAACCGCAAGGATGGCAAGGAGCACAAAGAGGTAACGGGGGAAGAGCTGCGACGCGATCCACCAGCTGAGCACCGCGGCGAGCGTCAGTACAGCAACGCACCAGACGGCGGCACCGATGACGAGCGTGCGGTCGCGCAGCAGCCGGCTGCGGTACAGCCGCACCGCCACCCACATGGCGCCGCACATTTTCGCGAAGGCCAGCAGCGCCAGAATTGTCGGCGCGGCGTTCCAGAGTGCGGCCTGCACCGCGCGATTCCCGGCGATCCAGTCCAGGATGGGCCCAATCACGCACAGCAACGCCAACGTGCCTACCAGGCTCGCTCGCACGATCCAGACTCGGCCCGTCATCCCGATGCAGAGCGTCTGGACGAGCTGCTTCCAGGAAGCCGCCACGAACCCGAGCAGGATGAGCAACGCGATGACGATCGCTCGGGATTCTCCCATCGATGCGATCGTGCGGCGCCAGCGCTCGAGCACCACCGGCCAGGTGTCCGACAGCCAGAAGGCCAGCGGGATCGCAATGAGCACGAGCGTCCATGTGAGCGCCGTGCTCACGAGCGACATTTCGAGCTTGGCGGCGATGAGCGTGCGATTCGCCAACGGCCGCGTCGCGAGGAAGGGCGAGAGCCCATCGTCCTGGCGTGTCTCGCGTCCGTCGAGGTCGGGCTTGCGCACCGTTGCGGCGACGAAGGCCGCCATGAAAGGCGGGGTCAGCAGCACGCCGAGCAGGATCGTCCACACGAGATCCGGCGTATCGCCGGTGGCGAACAGCAGCGCCAGCTCGCACGGCAGCAGGATCGCCACGAGCGCCGGCAATGTCCAACCATGCCGCCGCCACTCGAGCCACGCCTGCGCGCGCGCGGGAGACCCGAATTGCCCGCGGGCTCGTCGGACGGGCGCGAGCCGGGCGAGCCAGGTGAAAGCGCTGCGCCAATCGGGAACCTCTCCGCGACGGGCCCGTGCGACGGCCAACCGTGCGGTGAGGTAGGCGAGCGGAATCTGTGGCGCCGTGATGGCGAGCATCACGCTTTCACGGGCGTCGTAGCGCAGGGCCAGAAGCACCATGCTGTCGAGCGTCCCGAGCCAGAGCACCGCCAGGATGGCGCGCACCCCCGGCAAACCGTACGGCATCCAGGTCAGTGCCTGCGTCCAGGCGACCAACGCCGCTGCCGCGACGGCGGGCCAGATCACTGGAATGGCGAAGCCGGAGGGCCACACCACGAACGCCCGCGTCACCGCCCAGAGCAGACCCATGGCGATCGTGCCGTAGAGCATCGGCCAACCCGCGAGCGCCGCTGTGGACACCGGCAGGGTGAATAGACGACGGGGATAGATCGACGGGCGCCCGGCGATGTCGCCGGAAAGGCCGTAGGTGAACACGGCGAGGCAATACATGAACGTCGCCGTGAGCGGCACCATGACCGCGAGGGCAAAGCTCTCGTCACTGCCATAGACCACTGTGCGTCCCCGCGCCACAATCACGAGTTTCACTGCTGCGAGGGCGATCACGTATGCGCTGAGGGCGATGAATCCCCAACGATGCCGGTGCCGAAATTCCCACGCGAACGCCCGAGCGGGCGATGCCGGTGCGCTACGCCTCGCCGACGGTGGCGACGAAGATTTCATTGAGGGTGGGGGTGCGGCCATCGACCGTGTGGGCCGCCTTGATGTCGTCGAGGGAGCCGCTCAGCACGACGCGGCCGTGGCTGATCATGGTGACGTGATCCGCGACCTCTTCTACCTCGTCCAGCAAATGCGACGAAAACACCACGGTGCGGCCTTCGTGGGCGATGGTCCGGAGGACGGCGCCGAGGATGTCACGCCGCGCAATGGGGTCGAGACCGGAAGAGGGCTCGTCGAGAATGAGTAGCTCGGGGCGGTGGGCGAGCGCGACGAGCAATCCCGCTCGCGCTTTTTCCCCCTTCGACAGATTTCTGATCTTCGCGGCGGGGTCCAGAGCAAAGGCGCCCCGCAGCTCCTCGGCGTACGCGTCATCCCACGCGGGATAGAAGGCGCGTGAGTAGCGCAGCAGCTCGTCGAGGCGCATCCAGCCCGGGAGATCGTTCTCTTCGGAGAGGTAGCCGATGCGGGACAACACGGTGACGGGGTCTTGAACCGGGTCGAGTCCAAAGACGCGCACCGCGCCGTCCTCCGCGCGCAGCAAGCCGAGCAGATGCCGGATGAGGGTCGTCTTGCCGGCGCCATTGGCGCCGACGAGACCATAGACGGCGCCGCGCGCCAGAGACAGGCTCACGCCGGCCAGCGCTGTCTTGGTTCCAAAGCGGCGCGTGAGCTCCGTGACGGCAATGACCGGTTCGCTCATCCTCGAGCTACCTGCGCTCCCACACCTCCTCGACGGCAGTCCCGTCGGTTTCCGTGCCGGATTGGTACCAGCGCCCAGCTTCGATGCGCAGGGTGAACTGCTGCGTCTTGCCGACGTAGGGCGCCATCCCCTCCCCGACACCGTACTCCACCGACTCGGCGTAGCGAGTGCCGTCGTACGTGTAGCGGCCGCCGCCGGCGACGGTGATCAGGCCCTGTGTGGTGTAGTAGACGAAAACGAAGTCAGTGGGCGTGACGTGCTTCAAGACGGTAGTCCCCGCAGGAACGTCGACCGCTTTTCCATTCGCCTTCGCTGAAACGAGTTTCCAGGTCCCGACTGCCGACGCCGGACTCGGCGCGGTCGCCGGATGTCGCGACGCGGCCATCCCTGCGCCGAGACCCGCGAGCAGGGTGAGCCCGCCAAACCATTGCATCCGTTGCATCATTGTCTCCCGAGCGTGCAGGGTTGCTCGCAATCATACCTGCGACGCAGGGGAGGGCAAACAGCTCAGACACACATTTCAGGAACTGGCGGGCCACCGCGGACGAGATGGAATGGGCCGAGCGTCTGTTTGAGGTCGG
>DATLVL010000017.1:0-2521 GCA_035577525.1 Gemmatimonadales bacterium
CTACCTGCAGCTGATGAGCGGCTCCTCGACGGGCGAAAACCGCGCGACGGAAATCTCGGAAATCTCGCGTTCGCTGAAGAGCCTCGCCAAAGAGCTCGACGTTCCCGTGATCGCGCTGTCGCAGTTGAACCGTGGTCTGGAACAGCGCCCCAACAAGCGCCCCGTGATGTCGGACCTGCGCGAATCCGGCGCCATCGAGCAGGACGCGGATCTCGTGTGTTTTATCTATCGGCCCGAGATGTACGAGAAGGAAGACAAGGACGGGAACAGCCTCGAAGGAATGGCCGAGTTGATCATCGGCAAGCAGCGCAACGGGCCGACCGGGATCGTGGATCTGTACTTCAAAAAGGAATACACCCGCTTCGACAATCGCACGAGCCGCGAAGCGCCGCACGGGGTGACCAGTGCCTAGGTCCTCCTCGGTGTTCCGCTGCACAGAGTGCGGCGCCGAGCAGCCCAAATGGGCGGGGCGCTGCGACGCGTGCGGGGCGTGGAATACCATGATAGAAGAGCCCGCGCTGAGGCCGACGGGGCGTTCGGGCGTGCGGGCGGTCAGCCGGACGATCACGTCCGCCCGGGCGCCGGTCCGCCTGTCCGCCGTCGAACACCAGGAGACGGCGCGGTGGCGCACCGGCATCGACGAATTCGACTTCGTGCTGGGCGGGGGAGTCGTCCCCGCGTCCGTCGTGCTCGTCGGTGGTGAGCCGGGGATCGGCAAGTCGACACTGCTGCTCCAGGTGGCCGCACGACTGGAGGCCTCTGGCGTGCCGACGCTCTACGTCTCGGGAGAAGAATCACCGCAGCAAATGCGCCTTCGCGCCACTCGGTTGAACGAAGACGCCGGAGCGGTGCAGGTACTGGGCGAGACGCACCTCGAGAGCGTGTTGCACCATGCCACGGCCGTCGGCGCGCGCGTCGTGTTTCTCGATTCGATCCAGACGACCTATACCGAGGAGCTCGAAGGCGCCCCGGGCAACGTCGGCCAGGTGCGCGAATGCGCCGCCCGGCTGATGCGCTTCGCCAAGGAGTCGGGCCCGGCGGTGTTCCTGGTGGGGCACGTGACCAAGGGCGGGGGCATCGCGGGCCCGCGCACGCTCGAGCACATCGTCGACACGGTGTTGTACTTCGAAGGCGAGCCGACGCTCGACCACCGCATCCTGCGCGCGGTGAAGAACCGCTTCGGATCGGTGGACGAGATCGGTGTCTTCCGCATGACGGCCTCAGGACTCGAGCCTGTCCCCGATCCTGCGGCGACGTTCCTCGCCGGACGCCACACCGGCGTCTCGGGCTCGGCGGTCACGGCGCTGATGGAGGGCACGCGGCCGATGCTGGTCGAAGTGCAGGCCCTCGCGTCGAAGGCGGGGTTCGGCACGCCGCAGCGCGTCGCCACTGGTCTCGATCAGCGCCGTCTCGCGGTGCTGCTCGCGGTGTTGGAGCGCCGCGGCGCGCTCCCCGTCGCCGCCCTCGACGTGTTCGTCAACGTGACCGGTGGCGTGCGCCTGCTCGAGCCGTCGAGCGATCTCGCCGTGCTGGCGGCCCTGGTGTCGAGCGTACACGACCGTCCCGCCCCCGCCGACGCGCTGTTCCTCGGAGAGGTCGGGCTCGGTGGCGAGGTGCGGCCCGTCTCCGGGCTGGAGCGCCGCCTCGCCGAGGCTGATCGGCAGGGGTTCACGCGTGTCTTTCTGTCCGCCCGATCGAGGGTCGCTGCAGGGCTCCAGGTCGTGCCGATCGAGCATGTCGGTGAGCTCGCGCGCCGGCTCGTCGCCTGACGTCGGCGTCGTCGTGGTGGCCGCGGGAGCGGGCGTGCGCGCCGGCCCCGGGGAGCTGAAGCAGTTCCGCTCGATCCGCGGCGTGCCGATGCTGCTGCGTGCGTTGCGGCACTTTCTCGGGCACCAGGACGTTTGTCGAATCGTGGTGACGCTGCCGCTTGGGGCGACCGAGCAGCCGCCGAGCTGGCTGGGAGCGCTCGTCAGCGAGCGGCTGGTGTTGGTGGCCGGGGGCGCGACACGCGCCGATTCGGTGCGCGCGGGCCTGCGCCTGCTCAACCCGCCGCCCGCCGTCGTGCTGATCCACGACGCGGCGCGGCCGTTCGTCTCCTCGACGACGATCGCGGCCGTGATCGAGCGAGCGCGCGCCGGGGTAGGCGCCGTCGCCGCGATTCCCGTCGCCGACACGATCAAGGACGTGGACGACGACGGCAAAGTGGCGCACACGGTCTCGCGTGCGCGGTTGTGGCGCGCGCAGACACCGCAGGGGTTTCCCGGCCCGATGCTGCTGGAGGCGTATCAACGCTGGCCACAGGGCGGCGCGGCACCGACGGACGATGCGGAAGTCGTGGAACACGCGGGCTTCACGGTGGAAGTCGTACAGGGAGCCGCGCGCAATCTGAAGGTCACGTCGGAAGACGACTGGCGCATCGCGGAGCTCTTGGCGCGCGAGGAAGGGTGACGGCTGTTGCGTTTACGACGGCGGAGGAGGCCCGGCGGGCGATTCCCGGGGTGGTGCGGCATCTCCGCTCCGG
>DATLVL010000018.1:0-4467 GCA_035577525.1 Gemmatimonadales bacterium
GCGTCTACCGGCCCAACCCTGCGCTCGGTGGTCCCGCGGTGAGTTTCCTGACGCTTGCCCTCAGCCGCGCCGGTGCCGGACTCGCCGTGCGGCACGATCACGCGTTCGATTTCGCAATCGAAGCGGGTCGCAGCGACGCCGGCACACGGTACGCGCGTGTTGCGGGAGTGGGGCACGTGCTGCTGCCGCTGGGCGGCACGCGGCTGCTGGTGCGCGCAGAGGGCGGTGCCGCCACCGTGGCCGTTCCGGCGTACCGCATGTTCGTGCTCGGTGGTCGCGGCACACTGCTGGGCGACGACTTCCGCGAATGGGGCGGGCGCCGCACCGCGCTGCTGCACGTCGAGTGGCGCATTCCGGCACCCTGTCCCAGCATTGCGCTCGGCGCCGCGGCTCGGACACCGGGCTCGATCACGGTTGCGCCGTTCGTCGCGACAGGGTGGGCCGACGCGCCGCTGGCCAATACCCCGTGGCGCGCCACTCCCGGCGCGCGCGTTACCACCGGCGTCGCGCTCGAGTGGCTCGGCGTCTTCCGGCTCGAGGTCGGATACGGCGCGCAGAGCGGCCGGGCGCACGTCGCCTTCGACGTGACCCGCGATTTTTGGAGCGTTTTGTGACGGCGGTCTAGCCTCCCGCCGCGCTCCCTCGCTAGGTTTCCTCCACATCCATGCCCGACACCATTTTCCCCGACGAGTGGTTGTCTCAGTCGCTGGAGGCCCTCACACCGGAGCGTCTTGCCGAGCTGCGCGGCAAGGCCGAGCCGGGGAAAACGCTGTGGGAGACGGTGGTCCAGGAGAAGGTCGCCACCGACGACGAAATCCTGGAGCGGCTGGCGTCGCGGTTCCGGCTGCGGATCGCCGACCTGAACCAGATCGACCCCGGGGCGCGTACCGCGCTGCCCGAAGCCCTGGCCCGGCGCTACCGCGTGCTGGCGGTGCGGGAGACCGATTCCTACCTCGAAGTGGCGACGGCCAACCCCACCGACCCGGACATGGAAAAGACGCTGGCCTTCGCCACCGGGCGCGAGATCCGGCTGACGTTGCTCGCGCCGTCCAAGATCAGCGAGCAAATCGAGCAGCAGTACCGGCCGGAGAAGACCCTCGACCGGATCATCGAGACGATGGGCGAGACGGCGGACCTCGTCCAGCTCGACGACAGCACCGTGGCCGAGGAATACGACATCACCGAGGCCGCGGCGAGCGAGCGGCCGGTGGTGAAGCTGGTCGACCTGATTCTCTCCGAAGGCATTCTCTCGCGCGCGTCGGACATTCACGTCGAGCCTGAAGAAGGCGGCGTGGCGGTGCGCTACCGCATCGACGGCGTGCTGCGCCAGGTGATGAAGATCCCGCGCCAGGCGGGGCTGCCGATGATTTCGCGCATCAAGATCATGTCGTCGCTCGACATCGCCGACCGGCTGCGCCCCCAGGACGGGCGTGCCCGGGTCGCGGTGAACGGCCAGCCGATCGACCTGCGCGTGTCGACACTGCCGGCGGCGCACGGCGAGAAGGTCGTGATCCGCATCCTCGACTCGCGCGCCACGGTGAAGTCCCTCGATACCCTCGGCCTGCTGGCCAACGAGACCGAGGCGATCACGAAGCTGCTGCAGTACCACGAAGGCATCATTCTCGTCACCGGGCCGACCGGATCCGGCAAGACGACCACGCTCTACGGCATGATCAACCAGATCAAGAGCGAGGGCGTGAACATCGTCACCGTCGAGGATCCCGTCGAATACCGGGTCCCCGGCATCGTGCAGGTGCAGGTGCAGGAGAAGACGGGGCTCACGTTCGCCGCGGCGCTGCGCTCGATCCTGCGGCAGGATCCCAACGTCGTGCTGGTGGGAGAAATCCGCGACAAGGAAACGGCCCAGATCGCGACACAGGCGTCGCTCACCGGGCACCTCGTGCTATCCACGCTGCACACCAACGACGCGGCCAATGCCGTTACGCGTCTCGTCGATATCGGTGTCGAGGCATACAAGATCGCCGCCGCGCTGCGCGGCGTGGTGGCCCAGCGCCTCATGCGCAAGCTGTGTCCCACCTGCAAGGAAGCGCACACCGATGCCCCGCCCGACCAGCTGAAGCGCTGGATCCCTCACGGCTCCACGTTGCACCGCGCCGTCGGGTGTCCCGACTGCGCCATGACCGGATATCGCGGCCGCTTCGCCATCGTCGAGGTACTGACGATGTCCGCCGATCTCGAGCGGCGGATCGCGAGCGCTGAGACAGCCGACCGTATCGCCGCAGCGGCCCGCAAGGCCGGAATGTTGGGCCTGTGGCACAGCGGCCTGGCGCATGTGCTGCGCGGGGAGTCGTCGATCGACGATCTGCTGCGGGTGGTGGACGTCCCGATGGAGGAAGAACGGGCCGCGCCGGAGCCTGCGCGACGCAGCGGCGGAACTGCGACTGCGCCGGCCGCACCGGCGGCGCGCCACTCCCCGGCACCCGGTGCGCCCCACGCACCCGCGCCGGCCGCGGCGGAGCCGTTCGGCACGAGCTTCGAGCTGCTGGAGGAGATCGGGGGAGGAAGGGCCGGTGCCGCGGGTCCGGCTCGCAAGGTGCTGCTCGTCGACGACGAGGACAGCCTGCGCAAAGTGCTCAAGGATCTGCTGGAGCGGGACGGCTACGAGGTCTCCGAAGCGCGCGATGGCGTCCAGGCCCTCGATCAAGTCGACCGCATCGGGCCCGACATCATCGTCCTCGACCTCAATCTCCCCGCGCTGGACGGTTACGGCGTGCTGTCGCAGCTGCGCTCGCGCCCGGCGACGGCGGGGATTCCCGTGATCGTGCTGACTGCCAAGGGCGACGAGGACAACGAGGTGCGGGTGTTCGAGCTCGGGGCCGACGATTTCCTCCAGAAACCGTTCCGGGCTCGCGCCCTGTCGGCACGGCTCGAGGCGGTGCTGGGCCGGCGCCGCCCGGCGTGACGTCGATTCAGGTCAAATTCGTCGATACGTTCGTGCTGCGCGGTGCGGGCGACGGGCTCGAGGTGCTGCTGCTGCGGCGCGCTCCCGGAGGCCGCAACCCCGGATCGTGGGAAACGGTTCACGGCACGATCGAGCCGGGCGAGACGCCGCTCGAGGCGTCGGTGCGCGAGCTGCGCGAGGAAACGGGACTCGTGCCGCAGCGCTTCTACAATCTCAGCCGCATCGAAGGGTTTTATCTCCACGCCACCGACGAGCTCGCGATCATTCCCGCGTTCGCCGCGATGGTCGCCGCGGGCGTCGAGCCGCGTCTCTCCGAGGAGCACGACGCCTGTTGCTGGCTCGCTCCGGCGGACGCCGCGCGCCGCTTCGCCTGGCCCCGCGAGCGCAGAGCACTGGACGACGCTTTGTCAATAGTGGGGGGTGGCGACGGGGGCTTGCTGGACGATGTGCTGCGGGTATCCTAGGCGAGCCTCCTCTCAGACGGTGACCATGGTGCCGTCCGCACCGATGTACAAACGCAGCTGGTCGTCACCGCACACGCTCCCCGTCGTGTGAATCCGTTCTACCATCGCATCTACCGCATCGTCCGTCACATTCCCAAGGGACGCGTCGCGACCTACGGGATCGTCGCGCGACTCGCCGGACGGCCCGGCGCCGCACGCACCGTCGGCTGGGCGCTGTCGGCGCTTTCGGAGGACGACGATGTGCCATGGTGGCGCGTGATCAACGCGGCGGGACGCATCTCGCTCGCGACCGATCACAGTGCCGTGTTGCAGCGGGCGCTGCTGCTGCGGGAAGGGGTGAAGTTCGCGCTCGGCGGCGCGGTGAGTCTCTCGACCTACGGCTGGCCGTCAGAGGCTTACGACAGCACCGCCGCCCACAGCCGGGCCGCTTCCTCGCGCAGATCGCGCAGGTTGAAAGGCTTTCGCACGTAGCGCAGGCCGAGGCGCTCCAGCGCCTCTTCGGTCACGGGGCGTACGTCGCCCGTGGCGACCAGCATGCGCGTCTTGAGCTCGGGATGCAGCGTCACGAGCTCCTCCACGAACAACTTGCCCTTGCCGCTCACCTGTCCGTCCGCGAGCACCAGGTCGTAGCCGCGCTCGCGCACCATGGTGAACGCCTGCTCCGGAGTCTTCGCCACGTGGACGAGGTGGCCCTCGCGGCCGAACAGCGCCTGGACGAGACGGCGCACCGCGGGATCGTCGTCCACCAGGAGAATCGAGCGCTTGGCGAACGACGGCGGCAGCTGCGGCTCGGGCGGCGGCGGTGGTGCCGGCGGCGCCGGGCGCGCCGCGGGGGCGGCCGGCAAGTCGATGCGGAACGACGCGCCGCCGCCCGGCGCCCGCTCGTAGCTCAGATGCCCGCCGTGCGACTCGACGATCGAATATGAGATCGACAATCCCAGCCCCGTGCCGTGCCCGGGCTCCTTGGTGGTGAAGAACGGGGTGAACAGGTGGCGCTCCAGGCGTTCGGGAACCCCGGACCCGGTGTCGCTCACGCGCAGGTGGACCATGCCGTCCGCCCACGTGTCGATCCGGACGGCG